>NZ_JAWXRD010000039.1:0-107952 GCF_033843265.1 Scandinavium lactucae | reverse complement strand
GCCGATGGTAGTGTGGGGTCTCCCCATGCGAGAGTAGGGAACTGCCAGGCATCAATTAAGTAAGAAGCCCAGTCGAAAGACTGGGCTTTTTGCATTTCTACGATCGGTCACCAGATAACAGGCAATACAATGATTGCCTGGTCTGTATTATTTTTTCATTTCACCTGCACACCAATACTCAATAAAATCAGCTATTTGAGTGATATTGCTGATATCCAGTAGAGGAACACACGCCTCAACAGGCGCATCACTGGCCACCGCAATGACGTGTTCATCAATGAGCAGGTCTTCAGGCTGATGCCCCATTCCCTGCCTGAACAGCAGAATTTTAGCGACAGGCTCATGCTTAAACCCTTCGACGAGCACAAGATCGAGCGTGGATGCATCCATTCGGCTGACCAGATAGGTAAGGTTGAGCTCTTCCTCATCGGGTGTTTCAGTCATTAATGCCCAGCGCTGAGAGCTGGCCACCATGGTTTGTGCAGCCCCGGCTTTGCGAAGCTCATAACTGTCTTTACCGGGTGTATCAACATCCATTCTATGGTGGGTGTGTTTGATCAGCCCGGGACGCAACCCTCGGGCGCACAACTCAGGGATGAGTGCTTTCAATAAAGTTGTTTTTCCGGTACCACTCCATGCGGAAATTGCCAGAACAGGGATCATTCTTTCTCCTGCATATTGCGCAGATCGTCTGGGGTATTTACGTTAATAAACGCGCCTTGTACGTCGCTAAAATCGACGCGATGACCATTCACCTGCTGTAGAAACACCATCACCCGACGCTCCCCGGCATGGAGATAACTCTCCAGCGATGACAAAACGCTGCGGTGGATTAGCGAGATCGCGGGGTGATCGCGCTCGCCGTCATAGGCCCACACCGCGGGAGCATTCGCTTTCATTTGCCAAAAGCGTTCTGAAAGAAAGCGCGGAATAAAGGGAGTATCGCAGGGTGAAAACAAAAACCATTCACCGTGTGAATGCTGCATCACCGAAAGCACGCCGGCAAGTGGGCCAGGATAATCAGCAAGCTTATCCTGAATGACAGGATAACCACTGGCTCGGTATACATCGAGCGAGCGATTAGCGCTAATCACCAGCGACTGAGTTTGTGGGATGAGCCGATGAGCGACATGCTGCCATAAAGCGGTGCCGTTCAGCAGCTGTAAGCCCTTATCTTCTCCCCCCATTCGACTCGCCTTACCGCCTGCCAGTACGACGCCAATGACCCCATGATGCTGATTCACAAATATCGCCTCTTTTATTGTGGGTTTGACCCTGCTAACGTGTGACGGTTAAGCCTAAGGAGCAAATGAATGAAATGTAAACGTCTGAATGAGGTGATTGAACTCCTCCAGCCGGCCTGGCAAAAAGAGCCAGAGCTGAATTTGATGCAATTCTTGCAGAAACTGGCGAAAGAGTCAGGTTTTGACGGAGAGCTGACGGATCTTTCCGATGATATTCTGATTTACCACCTGAAAATGCGCGATTCTGAGAAAGATGCGGTGATCCCAGGTATTAAGAAAGATTATGAAGAAGATTTTAAAACCGCGCTGCTCCGTGCTCGTGGCGTAATTAAAGAGTAAAAGCTTGTAAGCGGCGCAACCGAAAAGCCTGTGAAATGATATCCTGAATTATTCGCAGTAATTTCCGGATGATCAAATAATCGGATGAACGATAAGGCTTTTACTTTCCAGACTCTTCACCCGGATACCATCGTAGATGCTCTTTTCGATCAGGGTATCCGGGTGGATTCGGGGCTAACTCCGCTCAATAGTTATGAGAACCGCGTCTGGCAATTTCAGGATGAAGACCGGCGTCGTTTCGTCGTCAAATTCTATCGCCCACAGCGTTGGTCGGCGGAGCAAATTCGTGAAGAACACCAGTTTGCGCTTGAGTTGCAAGCCGACGATGTTCCTGTCGCCGCACCTATCGCATTCGATGGCGAAACGCTGCTTAGCCAGCAGGGATTCTCTTTTGCTGTCTTCCCAAGCGTGGGCGGGCGTCAGTTCGAACCGGATAATCTGGATCAGATTGAATGGGTGGGTCGCTACCTCGGCCGCCTGCATCAGACTGGCCGTAAGAAGCGCTTTAGTGCGCGGCCTGATATTGGGATTCAGGAATATTTACTGGAACCCCGTCAGATATTCGACGCCACCCCGCTGATCCCCTCATCCTTAAAGGCTGATTTCCTTGCTGCAACAGATAAACTGATCGACGCAGTCATGCAGCAATGGCACACCCGTTTTATCTCATTGAGACTTCACGGCGATTGCCATGCAGGCAACATTCTCTGGCGTGATGGGCCTATGTTCGTTGACCTTGATGATGCCCGTAATGGCCCTGCCGTACAGGATTTGTGGATGCTGTTGCACGGCGATCGTGCTGAACGTCTTATGCAGCTCGATATCGTTCTTGAAGCCTATGAAGAGTTCAGTTCATTCGATACGGCTGAGCTTTCCTTCATTGAACCTTTACGCGCTATGCGTATGGTTTATTACCTGGCGTGGATAATCCGCCGCTGGGGGGACCCTGCTTTCCCGGTTAATTTTCCCTGGCTTACAGAGGAAGATAACTGGCGCAGGCAAACCCAAATGTTCCTGGAACAAGTCCGAGTTCTCCAGGAACCCCCATTACAATTAACGCCAATGTATTAACCGACATTTTTAGGAGAGAGTTAACAATGAAAAAGATTTTTCTGGCGCTGGCAGGAATGATTCTGGCATTCAGCGCTTCCGCTGCGCAAATCACGGATGGTAAGCAGTACACGACGCTTGAAAAGCCCGTTGCTGGCGAGCCGCAGGTTCTGGAGTTCTTCTCATTCTATTGCCCACACTGCTACCAGTTTGAAGAAGTCCTTCACGTGTCTGATACCGTGAAGAAAAAACTGCCAGAAGGCACCAAAATGACCAAGTATCACGTTGAGTTCCTCGGCCCACTGGGTAAAGAGCTGACTCAGGCGTGGGCGGTCGCGCAGGCTCTGGGCGTAGAAGATAAAATCACAGCTCCAATGTTTGAAGCCGTACAAAAAACCCAGACCGTGCAGACCGTGGCAGATATTCGCCAGGTCTTCGTTAATGCTGGTGTTAAAGGCGAAGATTACGATGCAGCCTGGAACAGCTTCGTGGTGAAATCCCTGGTGGCGCAGCAGGAAAAAGCAGCCGCTGACATGCAGTTGCAGGGCGTTCCGGCGATGTACGTGAACGGCAAATATCAGGTGAACCCACAGGGTATGGATACCAGCAACATGGACGTGTTCGTGCAGCAATATGCCGACACGGTGAAGCAACTGGTTGAGAAGAAATAAAAATAACGCCGGTCACTGACCGGCGTTATTGTTTTCGCGCCTGGAAAATTCAATAACCTGATTTAACACCTGCCCCCGCTTTAATCTCTTCAATCCGGGAATCTTTTTCGGCCCATAACGCATTCAGCCATTGCTGAAAACCACGTTTAAAGTTTTTATCATTCGTATAGTCACCGTGCAGCTCATCGGTAACAGATATCAGCTCCACGCGCACAACAATGCGTGTTAACTTGCCGCTCAACATGTCGAAGAAAGGCGTCCGATCGTTTTCCGGATAGCAGAGCGTAACGTTCATCAATTTATCGAACTGACTGCCAAGCACATTTAAGGCCATCGCTACACCGGCTGCCTTCGGCGGGAGTAAATGCTGATACGGCGAACGAGTTTGCTGATGTTTCTCATCTGTAAAGCGAGAACCTTCGACAAAATTCACAATGGTGGTTGGGTGGTTACGGAATTTCTCGCAGGACAGGCGGGTCGTTTCGACATCTTTACCGCGGCGCTCCGGGTGGCGAATTAAATAGCTTCTGGAATAACGACGCATAAACGGCATATCCAGCGCCCAGCAGGCGAGCCCAATAAACGGTATCCATGCCAGCTGCTGCTTGAGAAAGTACTTATTCATTGGAATGTGCTTCCGGAACAGGACGCACAGCACCACGATATCTGCCCAACTGCGATGATTACAGATAAGCAGATACCATTTTTTTTTATTAAGGCCTTCCAGACCCTCAATATCCCATTTCAGCCACGGGTTCAGGTGCAGGAGTAGCGCCAGGCTAGAGCACCAGCAGTACATCATCAGGTTACAGAATGCTGAGATAGCGCGCCACACCACGGGAATGGGAAGCAGGAGTTTGGTCATTCCGGCGAGTATAATGGGCACCGAACAAGTAATGGTCACGACAATGGTCAGGGCGACACTCAGCACAAGCGTGATCGCAGCGAGTAATCTCGACATAATTAATTTATTCAGATAGTTAATTGTATAAAGTGCGGCTTACGCAGGCGCAAGAGGCTGATTTTACCAGAAATCCCCCCTAAACACGGGGACTACCAAAACAGAAAAGTAACGATTAGTTATATCCACACGGTACAAATAGTCACCAATGATGTGTTTAATGGTATGGATCTTTAATAACGTCATGAAAAATATAGTGAATATTGTTACATGGAATCAAGGGTGAACAGGATTTACTCGACGGAATAAATTTATGCACAAACTTATCCACAGAATGTGTTTGCGAGCGATCCCGAGGATCTATAAAACTTTTGCGGCAATAACGGCGAAAAACTCAAGTTTTACCTCTGTCTGTGGCATCCTTTACCCCTAATCTGATAAACAGGCACGGAAATTATGGTTCAGATCCAAGAAAACCCCCTCATCCTGGTTGATGGCTCCTCTTATCTCTACCGCGCATATCATGCGTTCCCCCCGCTGACTAACAGCGCGGGTGAACCGACAGGTGCCATGTACGGTGTGCTGAATATGCTGCGCAGCCTGATCATGCAGTATCAACCAACTCATGCGGCGGTAGTCTTTGATGCCAAGGGCAAGACTTTCCGTGATGAACTGTTCGAACACTACAAATCTCACCGTCCGCCGATGCCTGACGATCTCCGTGCGCAGATTGAACCGCTGCACGCGATGGTGAAATCGATGGGCCTGCCACTGCTGGCAGTATCCGGCGTTGAGGCCGATGACGTGATCGGCACTCTGGCACGTGAGGCTGAAAAAGCGGGCCGTCCGGTGTTGATCAGCACCGGTGATAAGGACATGGCTCAGCTAGTGACGCCGAACATCACGCTTATCAACACCATGACCAATACCGTGCTTGGCCCGGAAGAAGTGGTCACGAAGTACGGTGTGCCGCCGGAGCTGATTATCGATTTCCTGGCGCTGATGGGCGACTCCTCCGATAACATACCGGGCGTGCCTGGCGTGGGTGAAAAAACGGCACAGGCGCTGCTGCAAGGATTGGGTGGACTGGATACCTTGTATGCCGAGCCAGAAAAAATTGCCGGGCTGACGTTCCGTGGGGCAAAAACCATGGCCGCGAAGCTCGAGCAGAACAAAGAGATGGCGTATCTGTCATACAAGCTCGCGACCATTAAAACCGACGTTGAACTGGAACTGACCTGTGAACAGCTTGAAGTACAGTCACCTTCAGCTGATGAGCTTCTGAGCCAGTTCAAACAGTATGAATTCAAACGCTGGATAACCGATGTTGAAGCCGGGACCTGGTTACAGGCAAAAGGTGGAAAACCGGCGGCGAAACCAACAGCAGCAGCTTCAGCGGCTGTTGAAGTAGAAGCTGAAGAGCCTGCCGTGGCACTTTCCGCTGACAACTATGTCACCATTGTTGATGAAGCGACGCTCTTGCAGTGGATTGAGAAACTGAAAAGCGCGCCTGTTTTTGCCTTTGATACCGAAACCGACTGCCTCGATAACATCTCTGCCAATATGGTAGGCCTGTCATTCGCTACAGAGCCAGGTGAGGCCGCGTATGTGCCTGTCGCTCATGATTACATGGATGCGCCGGAACAGCTCTCTCGCGAGCGCGTGCTGGAGCTTTTAAAACCGCTGCTGGAAGATGAAAAGTGCCTCAAAGTCGGGCAGAACCTTAAATACGATCGTGGCATCCTGGCGAATTACGGTATTGAACTGCGCGGTATCGCTTTCGATACCATGCTGGAATCCTACACGCTCGATAGCGTGGCCGGACGGCACGATATGGACAGCTTGTCCGATCGCTGGCTCAAGCACAAAACCATCACCTTCGAAGAGATTGCCGGTAAAGGCAAAAACCAGCTGACCTTCAATCAGATTGCGCTGGAAGAGGCGGGGCGCTATGCCGCAGAAGATGCGGACGTCACCCTACAGCTGCACCTCAAAATGTGGCCAAAACTACAGAAGCACGCAGGCCCGCTGAATGTCTTCCAGACTATCGAAATGCCGCTGGTACCGGTGCTCTCTCGGGTGGAACGTAACGGGGTGAACATCGATCCTGACGTGCTGCACAACCATTCGGCCGAACTGGCCACGCGTCTGGTTGAGCTGGAGCAAAAGGCGCATGAGATTGCCGGTGAAGCATTTAATCTCTCTTCCCCGAAACAGTTACAGACTATCCTGTTTGAAAAGCAGGGCATTAAGCCGTTGAAGAAAACCCCTGGCGGTGCCCCGTCGACCTCGGAAGAAGTACTGGAAGAGCTGGCGCTGGATTACCCACTGCCGAAAGTCATCCTTGAGTATCGTGGGCTAGCGAAGCTGAAATCAACCTATACCGACAAGCTACCGCTGATGATTAACCCGAAAACGGGCCGGGTCCACACCTCGTATCATCAGGCCGTTGCGGCCACAGGACGCTTATCGTCCACAGATCCTAACCTGCAAAATATTCCGGTGCGTAACGAAGAAGGGCGTCGTATTCGTCAGGCGTTTATCGCGCCAGAAGATTATCTGATTGTCTCTGCGGACTACTCGCAAATTGAGTTGCGTATTATGGCGCACCTTTCACGCGATAAAGGCCTGTTGTCAGCCTTCGCGGAAGGCAAAGATATTCACCGTGCTACCGCTGCGGAAGTGTTTGGCCTGCCGCTGGATAGCGTCAGCAACGAACAGCGTCGCAGCGCGAAAGCGATTAACTTCGGTCTGATTTACGGCATGAGCGCATTCGGGCTTTCCCGTCAGCTGAACATTCCGCGGAAAGAGTCGCAGAAATACATGGATCTGTACTTTGAGCGCTATCCGGGGGTCCGTGAATACATGGAGCGCACCCGCGAACAGGCAAAAGAGCAGGGGTATGTTGAAACCCTGGAAGGTCGTCGTCTGTATCTGCCGGACATCAAATCCAGCAATGCGGCACGCCGCGCCGGTGCCGAGCGCGCGGCGATTAACGCTCCAATGCAGGGTACAGCTGCGGACATCATCAAGCGTGCCATGATTGCGGTCGATGCCTGGTTGCAGAAAGAACAGCCGCGGGTGCGAATGATCATGCAGGTGCACGATGAACTGGTGTTCGAAGTGCATAAAGACGACCTCGACGCGGTCACGAAGAAAGTTCACGAATTAATGGAAAACAGTACTACGCTCGACGTCCCGCTGCTGGTGGAAGTCGGTAGCGGCGTGAACTGGGATCTGGCGCACTAAGTGACTGTCAGGTGGCGAAATATTCGCCACCTGGACCCATTTTGAGTTCAGAAATGACGGTGGAAGTTTTTGTAAGTAAGCAACATAACTTATAGCGTTTTGTGATGATCATCGGAATTCGCTATGTAAAGAGTGAAAAAAAACTACAAAAAGTGCTTTCTGGGCCCAGCAAAAAAGAGTAAAGTTATTCGCGTAGGGTACAGAGGTAAGATGTTCTATCTTTCAGACCTTTTACTTCACGTAATCGGATTTGGCTGAATATTTTAGCCGCCCCAGTCAGTAATGACTGGGGCGTTTTTTATTGCGTGAAAGAAAATAAAAAAGCGCGGAGAGCACCGCGCCTGAAGGGTTATTCCGCTTCGCTTTCTTCTTCCTGCGGGGCGATTTCGCTGTACCAGGTATCGAGCTTCTGTCGCAGTTTATCCACACCGATTTTCTTCAGTGAAGAAAACGCTTCGACTTGAATATCGCCATTAAACGCCTGCACGGCCTCTCGCACCGTATTCAGCTGCGCTTTACGTGCGCCGCTCGCCAGCTTGTCTGCTTTTGTCAGCAGCACCAATATTTCAATGTTGCTGTCCACAGCCCATTCGATCATCTGCTTATCAAGGTCTTTCAGCGGATGGCGAATATCCATCAGGACGACCAGGCCTTTCAGGCAGAGGCGTTTTTCCAGGTATTCGCCCAGCGCGCGCTGCCATTTCAGCTTCATCTCTTCCGGAACTTCGGCATAGCCGTAGCCGGGTAAATCGACTACGCGCTTGCCTTCAACCACTTCAAACAGGTTGATGAGCTGCGTACGGCCCGGCGTTTTTGAGGTTCGCGCCAGGCCTTTCTGGTTGGTCAGGGTGTTTAGTGCGCTCGATTTACCTGCATTGGAGCGACCGGCAAACGCCACTTCAATTCCGGTATCGGACGGTAAGTGGCGAATATCTGGCGCACTAAGAATAAAATGCGTCTGTTGATAGTTCAGGGTAGTCAAAGGTGCATCTCCATAAAATCGGGCTATGGCGGGGAGTATACCTGAACAATGGCAAAAGGCGGCGTTTGTCGCGTGTTGCTGCTGTCAGCGTTATCCCTACAGTATGTAGGAGATTGGCTATTCTCCCTATGCGATATTTAGGAGAAGTTGCAGGACACTTTTTTTGACATTATATGTAAATCAAAACGTTAGCTTTTAGTATTTTTCCGAAAGTCGATTATTGTGCCTGACGGTGGCTTGTACGCTCTGCGAAACACGGTAAAGTACTTCTCATCAGGCGAGGATGCCGAAAGGAAAAGAACTCAGGACGAGGGTCAGGAACGCCAGGAGGCTAAGACGAAGGAATTGCCAGGAGGCAAACGTCCGGAGACGTTTTAAAGGGACAAGGACCAAGACACGGAGTGTTCTTCGCCAAAGGATAAACAGGGTGTGTTGGTGGCAAACAGGGAATGTGAGACCTGTAATGGGTTATGAGTCAGGAAAAAAGGCGACAGATTACTCTGTCGCCTTTTTTCTTTGTCTGCTTTCTGCTAGATTCCGGCTCAATTCTATACTGAAGTAAACAACGTAAAGACACCCATCATCATGAAAAAACCAATATCCGCACCGCGCACTAAAGCCCCTGGCAAAGCCCGTCGTAAGACGCGTGAAGAGCTGAATCAGGAAGCGCGTGACCGTAAACGCGACAAAAAGCATCGGGGTCACGCAGCAGGTAGCCGCGCGACTGGCGGTGAGGCAGGCGCTGGTGGCAAAAAACAGGGCCAGCAGAAAGATCCCCGTATTGGCAGCAAAACCCCCATTCCGCTGGGCGCTGTAGAGCGTCCGGTAACCAGGCAGCAAAAACCGAAGAGCGAGAAACCTATGCTTTCACCGCAGGCCGAGCTGGATCTACTGGAGAATGATGAGCGCCTGGATGCGCTGCTGGAACGTCTGGAAGAGGGCGGAAGCCTGAACGCCGAAGAACAAACCTGGGTTGATGCGCAGCTCGATCGTATTGATGCGCTGATGCAGCAGCTGGGTCTTTCTTACGACGACGATGAAGACGAAGAAGAAGACGAAGGCAAAGAAGACATGATGCGTCTGCTGAAGGGCGGAAACTAACGTTTGCACCCCCTCGGACTGCCCGTCCTGCTTATAACCCTTCTGGTTATGTGTTATCTGGGGTGGTTATTCGTTAAACTACGACGGTTGTCGCGGCGTCAACATTGGCTGCGCAACCGGCTGGGTTCCCGACAACTGGGCCCGCCGGCACGCCGTCGTCGTTCGCGATACCACCGGAAGGAGTAAGCATGTCTGAGCAGTTAATCGACTGGGATTTGGCCCTGATCCAGAAGTACAACTATTCCGGGCCACGTTATACCTCATATCCCACCGCGCTGGAGTTTTCTGACGCGTTCGGCGAACCCGACTTTCTCAAGGCGGTTGCCCGTTATCCTGAGCGCCCGCTGTCGCTGTACGTCCACATTCCGTTTTGCCATAAGCTCTGCTATTTCTGTGGCTGCAACAAGATTGTGACCCGCCAGCAGCACAAAGCCGATCAGTATCTCGATGCACTGGAACAGGAAATTCTGCACCGTGCGCCGCTGTTTGCCGGTCGCCAGGTGAGCCAGCTGCATTGGGGCGGGGGGACGCCAACCTACCTGAATAAAGCCCAAATCAGTCGTCTGATGCAGCTGCTGCGCGGGAATTTTGATTTCCGTACCGATGCTGAGATTTCTATTGAAGTCGACCCACGTGAAATTGAGCTGGATGTGCTGGATCATTTACGGGGCGAAGGCTTTAACCGTCTGAGTATGGGCGTGCAGGACTTCAACAAAGAAGTACAGCGCCTGGTGAACCGCGAGCAGGACGAAGCCTTTATTTTTGCATTGCTCCATCATGCTCGTGAGATTGGCTTCTCCTCGACCAATATCGACCTCATCTACGGCCTGCCGAAGCAAACCCCGGAAAGCTTTGCCTTTACCCTCAAGCGGGTGGCTGAACTGAATCCAGACCGTCTGAGCGTGTTTAACTATGCGCATATGCCCAACCTGTTCGCGGCGCAGCGCAAAATCAAAGATGAAGACTTGCCGTCAGCGCAGCAAAAACTCGATATTTTGCAGGAAACCATCGCCTCGTTGACCGACGCTGGCTATCAGTTTATCGGCATGGATCACTTTGCTCGTCCTGATGACGAACTGGCTATCGCCCAGCGCGAAGGCGTGCTGCACCGGAATTTCCAGGGCTATACCACACAGGGCGACAGTGACCTGCTGGGTCTCGGCGTGTCTGCCATCAGTATGATTGGCGACTGCTATGCGCAGAACCAGAAAGAGCTCAAACGCTACTATCAGCAGGTGGATGAAGGCGGCAACGCGCTGTGGCGGGGAATTGCGTTGACCACCGAGGACTGTATTCGTCGCGACGTGATCAAATCGCTGATCTGTAATTTTCGGCTCGACTTCGCGGCGGTAGAAAAACAGTGGGGGTTGGATTTCGAAGATTACTTTGCAGAAGATTTAAAACTGCTGGCCCCATTGGCGAAAGACGGGCTGGTGGACGTGACGGCACAGGGCATTCAGGTGACGCCAAAAGGGCGTTTGCTGATCCGTAATATCTGCATGTGCTTTGATACCTATCTGCGCCAGAAAGCGCGGATGCAGCAGTTCTCTCGCGTGATTTGAATCATCTGTCCCGGCGAGTTGTGCCGCCGGGACAAACCTGTGCTTATTCCATTCCCAACTCTTTCAGCTTGCGGGTGAGGGTGTTTCGTCCCCATCCCAGCAGGCGGGCGGCTTCCTGTTTGTGCCCCTGCGTGTGACGTAGCGCGGTGGTCAGCAGCGTGCGCTCCATCTCAGGCTGGGCTTCCGACAGCAGGTTTTGATGACCGGAACGCAACGCCCGATCAGCCCACTGGGCCAGCAGCGTTGCCCAGTTGTCCGGCAGAGAATGCGACGCACTTTCCGGGACCGTGCTTTCAAACAGCTCAGGCGGTAAATCCTGAATCAGCACTTCCTGACCGGCAGCCATCACCGTCAGCCAGCGGCAGGTGTTTTCCAGCTGGCGCACGTTGCCTGGCCACGCGAGGCGCGTTAACGCCGCTTCGGTTTCGGCATGAAGCAGCTTAGCTTCCACCCCAAGTTCACGGGCAGCAACCTGCAAGAAATGACGCGCCAGGCGGGGAATATCCTCCCGACGTTCGCGCAGCGGCGGCAGATGGACGCGGATCACGTTCAGGCGGTGGAATAAATCCTCACGGAATTTGCCTTCCTGCACGCGCAGTTCAAGGTTCTGGTGGGTCGCCGCAATGATTCGGACATCCACTTTCACTGGCGCATAGCCGCCCACGCGATAAAACTGGCCATCGGCCAGCACACGCAGCAAACGTGTTTGCACATCCAACGGCATATCGCCGATTTCATCAAGGAACAGCGTCCCGCCGTCGGCCTGCTCAAAGCGCCCCTGACGAATGGTATTCGCCCCGGTGAACGCGCCTTTTTCATGGCCAAACAGCTCGGATTCAATCAGGTCTTTAGGAATAGCGGCCATATTCAGCGCAATAAACGGCGCTTTGGCGCGTGGACTGTGACGATGCAACGCATGAGCGACCAGCTCTTTACCCGTTCCGGATTCCCCGTTGATCAGCACGCTTATTGATGAACGCGACAAACGACCGATGATGCGGAACACGTCCTGCATCGCCGGGGCTTCGCCGATAATATCCGTCGTTGGGCCAAAAACCGGCGCGTTACGCGGCTGCTGCTGTTCCTGATAATGGCTGATGGCGCGCTCGACCAGCGCTACCGCTTCATCAATATCAAACGGCTTAGGCAGATAATCAAAAGCGCCCTGTTGATACGCGCTGACGGCGGCATCCAAATCGGAATGGGCCGTCATTATGATGACCGGCAGCATCGGATGGCGTTGTTTAATTTGTTTCAGCAGTGCCAGTCCGTCCATGCCCGGCATACGGATATCAGACAGCAGCACGTCAGGCGTTTTGCTGGCCAGCGCATCAAGTACTTCGCTACCGCTTTCAAAGGTGGTACAGGTCAATCCTGCGCCCGTGAGTGCACGTTCAAGCACCCAACGGATGGAACTATCGTCATCAACGATCCAGGCTATCCCGCGTTGCATAAAATGCACCTCTATTTCCGAATGGGCAGATAAACCGAGAATTCGGTATGGCCCGGCCAACTGGTGAACTCAATTTTACCGGAGTGTTGATCGATCAGATTGCGGGCGATGGACAAGCCCAGCCCGGTGCCGCCTTCGCGTCCACTCACCATCGGATAGAACAACGTATCCTGCAGATGTGAGGGAATCCCTGGCCCGTTGTCTTCCACATCAATGCGGGCCGCCAGACGGTAACGTACGCCGTGCAGCGTCAGCTGGAATGCGGTGCGGGTCCGCAGCACGATTTCGCCGCCTTCCGGGCCTAACGCCTGGAGCGCATTGCGCACGATATTTAATAAAACCTGCTCTATCTGGTCGGGATCGTGCGGCAATTCTGGCAGACTTGGATCGTAATCGCGTGTCAGACGTACGTTCTCCGGCAGCTCCATCGACACCAGTTTCACCACCCGTTCCGCCACTTTATGAATACTTTCTGTGACGTGCATGCCCGGTTGCTGTGGGCCGAGTAAACGGTCCACCAGGTTGCGCAGACGATCGGCCTGCTCAATGATGACTTTGGTGTATTCTGTCAGCGACGGGTCGGGCAGCGCTTTGCTCAAGAGCTGTGCCGCGCCGCGCAGGCCGCCGAGCGGGTTTTTGATTTCATGCGCCAGACCGCGCACCAGATCACGCGCCGCCACCTGCTGGGCGTGTTGCAACTGCTCCTGGCTGAGGCGACGCTGGTTATCCATCGGTGCCATCTCCAGCAGAATCAGGCCATCAGGCAGCCGCTGGGCGGTTAACGAAAGAATATGTGAGCGACCATCAATCACCAGCGTCACTTCGTTGTCAGTGAAGCCCTGACCCGCCTGCAGGCTTTCATGCATCAGGCCGATGTTCAGGGAAAAATAACTCAACAGTTCCGGCAGCGGTGTACCGAATAATTTACGCGAACTCTGAGCGAGCAGCTGCTGTGCTGCCGGGTTGGCGTAATGCACTGCCAGCTCGTCATCGACCAGTAAGATACTGTTGATTAAAGAATTGAGGATCTGCCCTGCATCGGGCAGCACGCCTGTTGCCATCCAGCAGTCTCCTGAAAAGGTGTGCACCAATTTAGTGCATTATAGCGGTTTTTGGTCGCTAAGCGTCTGAACTCAGTGAGTTGGTGGAGAAAAAAGCCCATCCGAAGATGGGCCAAAAGTTCCACGGCAACAAAATCCTCTACGTCTTTCTTACCGCAGCGGTGTTGGCTGCCTTTGCTCACCCCAGTCACATAGTTATCTATGCTCCTGGGATTCGCTCAGTTGCTGCCTTGCTGCGGCAAGAAATCCGCTGAGTATTATTTTTCTTAAACGCTGTAGTACAGCTCGAATTCAACCGGATGCGGAGTCATGCGAACGCGGTCATTTTCTTCAATGCGCAGCGCGATGTAAGCATCGATAGCTTCGTCAGTGAACACGCCACCCGCAGTCAGGAACTCGCGGTCTTCGTTCAGGCAGTTCAGTGCTTCTTCCAGAGAACCAGCAACCTGTGGGATCTCTTTCGCTTCTTCCGGCGGCAGGTCATACAGGTTTTTGTCCATTGCTTCGCCTGGGTGGATCTTGTTCTTAATACCATCCAGACCTGCCATCAGCAGTGCTGCGAAGCACAGGTATGGGTTAGCCGCTGGGTCCGGGAAGCGCACTTCGATACGACGTGCTTTCGGGGACGCAACCACTGGGATACGGATAGAGGCAGAACGGTTACGGGCAGAGTAAGCCAGCATAACCGGTGCTTCATAACCCGGGACCAGACGCTTGTAGGAGTTGGTGGTTGGGTTTGCCAGGGCGTTGATGGCTTTCGCGTGTTTGATGACGCCGCCGATGTAGTACAGCGCCTGCTCGGACAGACCTGCATATTTGTCGCCAGAGAAGGTGTTAGTTCCGTTCTTAACCAGAGACATGTGGCAGTGCA
Organism: Scandinavium lactucae; assembly: GCF_033843265.1. Taxonomy (NCBI): domain Bacteria; kingdom Pseudomonadati; phylum Pseudomonadota; class Gammaproteobacteria; order Enterobacterales; family Enterobacteriaceae; genus Scandinavium; species Scandinavium lactucae. The sequence continues at coordinate 93,468 of NZ_JAWXRD010000039.1, read as the reverse complement.
TACCGGAACCGTTATCACCGAACATTGGTTTTGGCATGAAGGTCGCGGTTTTACCGAAACGGTGTGCCACGTTGTGCACAACGTATTTGTAGATCTGAATTTCGTCCGCTTTTTTGGTCATGGTGTTGAAGCGTGTAGCCACTTCGTTCTGACCCGCAGTCGCCACTTCGTGGTGGTGAGCTTCAACAACCAGGCCCATCTCTTCCATCACCAGACACATGGTGGAACGCAGATCCTGTGAAGAATCTACCGGTGGAACCGGGAAGTAACCGCCTTTCACTGCTGGACGGTGACCTTTGTTACCGCCTTCGTATTTGGTCGCGGTGTTCCATGCGCCTTCGATATCGTCGATAGCAACGTGTGAGCCGGAGATGGAGCTACCGAAGCGCACGTCGTCGAACAGGAAGAATTCTGGTTCTGGTCCGAACAGGACGGTGTCGGCGATGCCAGTGGAGCGCAGGTATTCTTCAGCACGCTTCGCGATAGAACGCGGGTCACGGTCGTAGCCCTGCATGGTGCCTGGCTCAAGAATATCACAACGAATAATCAGGGTAGATTCTTCGAAGAACGGGTCAATGACAGCAGTGGTTGGGTCTGGCATCAGAACCATGTCGGATTCGTTAATGCCTTTCCAGCCACCAATCGAGGAGCCATCAAACATTTTGCCTTCTTCGAAGAAGTCAGCATTCACCTGGTGAGCAGGGATAGTGACGTGCTGTTCTTTACCTTTAGTATCGGTGAAGCGCAGATCAACAAACTTCACTTCATGCTCGTTCAGCATCGTCAAAACGTGTTCAGCGGACATACTTAAACTCTCCCGGATTTGTCATTGTCGTCGTGGTAACGAACTATTCTTGGCACTACGTTATGTGGCGTTGTTGCCTTGAAAAAGATAAAGCGAAATCTGTGCCAACTTTTAAATGCCCCCCAAAAGGCGTTATGATGCGCACCATAGTGCAAAAGGGCTGCACCATGATGGATATCTTGCACCAAAATAGTGCTCATGTGTGAAATGCGGGCACTGTTTTGGTGCAATTTGTGTAATTAGGCCCTTTTTACTCTTCGTGAAAGCGATCACAGGCCAACTCTGCGATACTTGTTTGCAGAGGATGTTTGTGATCCTGTTTTGTAGTGCGATTAATCCGTGTACAATAACGCGCTATTTCTAATGCCTGAGGCAAAGTTGTGATCGAAAATCTGCGTAACATCGCCATCATCGCGCACGTTGACCATGGTAAAACTACCCTGGTCGATAAGCTGCTGCAGCAATCTGGTACTTTCAGTAACGAACGTGCTGAAGCCACCGAACGCGTGATGGACTCCAATGACTTGGAGAAAGAGCGTGGGATTACCATCCTCGCTAAAAACACCGCTATCAAATGGAATGACTACCGTATCAACATCGTTGATACCCCAGGCCACGCCGACTTCGGTGGTGAAGTTGAACGTGTAATGTCCATGGTAGACTCCGTGCTGCTGGTCGTTGACGCAATGGATGGCCCAATGCCGCAGACGCGCTTCGTAACCAAGAAGGCATTTGCCCATGGTTTGCGTCCGATCGTGGTTATCAACAAAGTTGACCGTCCTGGCGCGCGTCCTGACTGGGTTGTGGATCAGGTCTTTGACCTGTTCGTTAACCTCGATGCGACTGACGAGCAGCTCGACTTCCCAATCATCTATGCATCTGCACTGATGGGGATTGCCGGTAACGATCACACCGATATGGCGGAAGACATGACTCCGCTGTACCAGGCGATTGTTGACCACGTTAAAGCACCAAGCGTTGACCTTGATGGTCCGTTCCAGATGCAAATCTCCCAGCTCGATTACAACAACTACGTTGGTGTTATCGGTATTGGTCGCATCAAGCGCGGTAAAGTGAAGCCTAACCAGCAAATCACCATCATCGACAGCGAAGGTAAAACCCGTAACGGTAAAGTCGGTAAAGTCCTGACCCACCTCGGCCTGGAGCGTATTGAATCCACCGAAGCGGAAGCGGGCGATATCATCGCTATCACCGGTCTGGGCGAGCTGAATATCTCCGACACCCTCTGCGATGTGCAGGCGGTTGAAGCGTTGCCAGCGCTGTCCGTTGATGAACCAACCGTTACCATGTTCTTCAACGTCAACACCTCTCCGTTCTGTGGTAAAGAAGGTAAGTACGTGACTTCACGTCAGATCCTCGACCGCCTGAACAAAGAGCTGGTGCACAACGTGGCACTGCGCGTTGAAGAAACTGAAGATGCGGATGCATTCCGTGTTTCCGGTCGTGGTGAACTGCACCTGTCCGTTCTTATCGAAAACATGCGTCGTGAAGGCTTCGAACTGGCTGTGTCCCGTCCGAAAGTTATCAACCGTATGATCGATGGTCGTATGCAAGAGCCGTTCGAGAACGTGACTCTGGATATCGAAGAACAGCACCAGGGCGCGGTCATGCAGGCTATGGGCGAGCGTAAGGGCGATGTCAAAGACATGATCCCTGATGGCAAAGGCCGTATTCGTCTGGATTACCTGATCCCGGCACGTGGCCTGATCGGCTTCCGTACCGAGTTCATGACCATGACTTCCGGTACCGGTCTGCTGTACTCCACCTTCAGCCACTACGACGACGTTAAGCCAGGCGAAATCGGCCAGCGTAACAACGGCGTACTGATCTCCAACGGTCAGGGTAAAGCGGTTGCGTTTGCACTGTTCAGCCTGCAGGACCGCGGTAAGCTGTTCCTGGGTCACGGTGCAGAAGTTTACGAAGGCCAGATCATCGGTATTCACAGCCGTTCTAACGACCTGACTGTGAACTGCCTGACCGGTAAGAAACTGACCAACATGCGTGCGTCTGGTACAGACGAAGCAACGGTTCTGGTTCCGCCGATCAAAATGACGCTGGAACAGGCTCTTGAGTTCATCGATGACGACGAACTGGTAGAAGTTACTCCTACTTCTGTCCGTATTCGTAAACGTCACCTGACCGAGAACGACCGTAAACGTGCTGGCCGTGGGCCAAAAGACGCGTAATTAACGTCTTCTGCATGTAAAAAAGCCGCTGAATTTCAGCGGCTTTTTTTATGGCTTACGTCTGGTCATCAACGCTTAGCGTTTATCCCATGCGTCCTGCCAGTTGCTACCGGTTGCCGGCGCGTATGCCCAGGCTGCACCTGCACACCATCCTGAGTACGGGAACGGTTTACACTGATAGATGCTACCATCCGCGGCCAGGACTTTGGTTCCGTCGGTGTAGCTGGCAAGGCCATCAGGGTACACATAGTCATAATCTCCGGCTGGTGCTGGGGTCGGATCAGGCTGCGCCGCGGCGTGAACCTGCAACGTAACTTCACCATTCGCACTCAGACCGCTCTGATCGGTGACTTTCACCTGCAGCGCATAGCTGGCTTCTTTCGCATCCGCGGGTTCGATAATGGTCAGCGTATTGGTATCCTGACCGCTTACCTGGCCAACACCTGCCGGTAGCGTCCAGTGCCACTTCAACTGCTGAGCGGTGCTGTCCGGGTCGGTCGCGGTGGCCACAATCGTCACCTGGCTACCCGCGTTCACCTGCTGCATTGTCGCTACTGACAGAGCCGGTTTAACGGGCTGATTAGGGTCGGTCACCGTGACGGTGGTGTCTGCATGAGAGGACTGTTTGCCGTCATTGACCGTCACGCGGAAGCTGTAGCTCGCCGGTACCAGCGGGGAGGCAACGGTAAAGGTGGCTTTTGCCGCATTGGCGTTCGACAGGTTTACCGCCGGGCCGCTGAGCTGTTCCCACTGCCAGGTCAGGCTATCCCCGTCCTGATCGGAGGAACCGGAGGCATCCAGGGTAACCACGCCCGCTTTATCAATCTGCTGGCTGATACCGGCATACGCCACAGGTGGGTGATTCTGGTTCGGGTTCGCGGAGTTTTGGGTAAACGGTGCAAACACATTGCTGTAAGCATACAGCGGTGCCTGCTGCTCGGTCATACCGCTATGTTCTGGCGAAACCTGTTTCTCGATACCCGGACGATCACGCATCATGGACCAGGCACCAATCATGCCAATGCCGTGATCTTTGGCATGCTGATAAACATGGTGAGCGTCAGACATATAGAACACTTCGCCCTGCACGTCGTTATAGCCAATCATCGGCGTGGTGCCGAGCATGGCGTAAACGGCGTTGTCGCTCTTCTCAGGCCAGATAGCTTTAACCTGTTTAAAGAGGTTATCCACCGCGTCGGTGGCGCATTTACCGTGGATATTCTGACCTTCTGTACCGTCAGACTGGCACTGGATATTGCCGTAATCCATCGTCATCACGTTAACACCATCCAGCGCAACGCCTTTGGCTTTCGCGTCTTGCAGGACGTAGATACCTTCAGGGGTCAGACCGGTTGGCAGAATCGGCAGGGTGTACCAAACCGCCACCTCACGGCCTTCTTTCTTCCACTGATCCTGTACGGCTTTAACGGCCTGGTTACGACGTCCGATAGACTCATGATCGGCAACCCAGGTACCTTCAATATCAAAATCCAGGACTTTGAGATTCAGGTTATCGACGATGTCGTAATAGTGCTGCTGGAGATCGGCCACATTTTTACAGCTTGCCGCCAGTGGGCTATTGTTCGCCCCGCCGATAGACACCATCACATCACCGCCTGCTTCACGCAGCGCTTTGATTTTGCTGTACTGAGCGTAATCGCCCATGCTGTAAGCGGTGCCCCAGGTTGGCATACAGGTGTCAGCGTCTTTTGAAACGACGAAGGCCAGCGTGTAGTGGGTTACGTTATTGCTTTGAGCAACAGCGGCGAGATCCGGAATGCTGTTCAGGGTGAAATCAACGTACGGGGCGTAAAACTGTTTAGGCCACGCGGATTTCGGGGTGCCTACGCGCTCTTTGGTATTGCCCCATTCGACATAGGCACGCCATGGCGACACGCCTTCTGGCGTCACGTCTTTAACCTGCCACTGAGCAATATACGGCGTGCCGTTCCAGGTCATCAACGCCCCTGCATCGTACAGCGTATTCAGGTTCAACGCTGGGGCTGCATTCGCTTGCGCCTGCGTTACCGTGCTTGACGCGCCTAACGGATACCACGGTTTGCCGTTATTTTTGGTCGGGTTTTGGTTTTCAGCTAATGCCGGATCGTTGGCATTGGTATAAAACAGCGCTTCATAAGACTGACCGTTGCGGGTAACGATATCGCCAGCGTTATAAACTTTCCCATTTTGCCATTCTGGCGTCGCTTGCCAGACTTTCCACGGATTTTCTTTACCTGGAATATATGAATGGGCAGAGACTAATTCATTTGTTTTATATGTTGCACCGTTGTACTGCACTTTTTCGTCTTTTGAATAAGACTGATCCTGGCTAAATTCAGACAGGTTAACCGAATCGTTGCCGCCAGCAATGTCACAATCGGTTGGATTGCCATATTGCGAGATTTCCTGTGCCGTCGCACCGCGGGTTAAACGCCATGGGTTGGTACCCTGATCCTGCTGTGCATTACCTGGGCACTGATCTGCACCAACCCACCAGGCATTCTGATAGACGCTGTTATTGAAGATAACGTTGAATTGATCGCTGCCTTCCTGGCCGTTCCATGCTTCTAATGCGAAGGCTTGCCCAGCAACGCAAAGGGCACCCATGCCAAATAAGGCCTGGGTTAGTTTATTAATCCGCATAATAATATTTCCATGAGTTATGTATAAGGGATTTAAATTCGCGGGAGGAATGATATATAAAAAACCACGAATTAATCGCGGAGATACTAATTCAAAGCTATAGCTAAATAAAGGTGTTAGCGGGTGGTTAGCACGGTAAGTTAATTAGTGGCTTTAATCTTATTATTAATTAAATATTAATTTGTAAGCTTGCGTGAAGTATTTATCACTAATTTTGGCTCTGCCAAATCTTCATGTTTTTTCCGTTGTGCTATCTCTGCAATGATCGCCGTAAATCGCGCTTCGTTGAGTTGGTAAAAGAATCCCATCGTGATTGCGGCGATGATCGCCAGGCCGCAGGGCCAGAGGAAAATCAGCTGGCGCAGTCCAAGCAACGCGTCGGCACTTTGTACGGCATTGGGAACGTAGCCAATTTGGGTGAGCATAATACCAGGCAGGAAACCGGCGAGTGCAGCCGATATCTTGCGGGAGAAGGTATAACCGGTATAAACAGAGCCCTCCGCACGAATGCCCGTTTTCCATTCGCCGTAATCAACGGTATCAGGGACCAGCGCCCAGTTGAGACTGTTCACAAATGCGGTGCCAAAAAACGCCATACACGAGAACGACACAAACAGGAGCGAGGAATTGCCCCAGAAATAGTTCAGGATATCCCCCACCGCCCACAGCATCAGGCCGCCGAGATAAACTTGTTTCTTGCCAAATCGTTTTACGGTTGCAGGTACCAGCAGTACGCCCAGCAAAATGCAGCCCATGCTGAAAAATCCCATCCACGACAGCAAATGAAGGTCATTGAGCACGTACTGAGTGTAATAGACCTGAATGGCGAGCTTGATGTTAAATGCCGCCAGGGTACAGAGGTTGGCGATACACAGCACCAGCAGCGGCGGGTTACGGAAGATGGCACAGAACGATTTCATGATGCTGGGTTTGTGATGATCGGGCCGTGCCTCGACATAGCGTTCTTTAACACCGCGATAGCACCACCCCATGCAAAATAATCCAGCGGTGACGAAAAGCAGCGCGGCCACCAGATACCCCGTTGATGGGTTGGTGCTGAACATCGCCTGAACGGGCATAAAGCCAACCGTACACAACAAAAGCCCAAGTGTCGCCCCACCCTGACGCCACGCCGCAAGATGCGCCCGCTCATGCGGATTTTTGGTGATCGCCGGAACCATTGCGCCATAGGAACAATTCATCAGGCTGTAGAACAAGCCGAACAGCATAAACAGCAGGGTGGCGAGCGCCGTTTTCATCGTCAGACTGAAATCGTTAGCGATAAACTGCGCCGTGGCGGCAAGGGCCACCGGGATCGCGGCATAGAGAATAAAGGGTCTGAATTTTCCTTTCGGGCCAAAATGACGTCGTGAATCCAGCAGCACCCCGGTCAACATATCGGTGAAGGCGGTAAAAAACTTCGCGACCAGAAAGATAAGGCCCCCGTAAAAAGCGGGCATACCCAATTGATCGGTGTAGAACTTCAGCAGATATAACGTACCGATACTCAGCATCAGATTTGACCCTAAATCGCCCATGCCGTAGGCGCATTTCTCACGCAGGCTCAGCTTCAGGGTTAACGGATCATGGCGGCTCATGTTGTGCCCTCAAGACGACGTGCCTCAATCTCTGCCACGATGCGGATATACATCTTCTCGTTGAGGTTATAGAAGCAGCTCATCGCCAGAATAGTGATTATGGCCAGGACGCAAGGCCAGATAAAAATCAGCTCTCGCAGGCCTTCAACCGTCCGGGTGGACTGCACCACGTTAGGCACGTAACCAATTTGTGTCAGCATCCAGCCGGGAAAGAACCCTGCTAACGCCTGTGAGACCTTACGAAAGAACGTAAAGCCGGTATAAACCGTCCCTTCCGATCGCACACCGGTACGCCACTCGCCGTACTCCACGGTGTCGGAAACCAGAGCCCAGTTCAGGCTGTTTACAAACGCCGAGCCGAAAAAGGCCAGACACGAGAAGGCAACAAAACTAACTGAGCCCCCGCCAAAGAAGTAGTTGAGCAGATCGCCTGCCACCCAGGTCAATAACCCGCCGATGTAGACCTTTTTCTTACCAAAACGGCGAACCGCACCGGGCATCAGGAACACGCCGATAAAAATGCATCCCATGCTGAAAAAGCCCATCCAGGAGAGAAGAATGGGATCGTTCAGCACGTACTGGGTGTAATAAACCTGAATCGCGAGCTTGATGTTAAACGCACCCAGGGTACACAGGTTGGCGATGCAAAGGATAAACAGCGGGCGGTTACCCGCAATCGCGCGAAAGGATTGCAGTAAGCCAGGTTTTTGCGTCGGGGTTGCCGATGGGGAACCGACGTAACGCTCTTTAACGCCGACGTAGCAACACCACATAAAGAACAGACCGAACAGTGAAAACAGCGTGGCAGCAAACAGATAACTCAGCTGGGTATTGTCTTCAATCAGGTTCATGACCGGCACAAAGCCCACGGTACACAGCAGCAGGCCGAGGGTGGCCCCACCCTGACGCCAGGCCGCCAGCGACGCGCGCTCGTCAGGATTTTTGGTGATAGCAGGCACCATCGCGCCATAGGAGCAGTTCATCATGCTAAAGAACAGGCCGTAGAGCATAAACAGCACCGTGGCCATAACCGTTTTGCCCGTCACGTCAAACGGCGTACCGACGAAGTTAGCAATCGCCAACAGCGTCACCGGAAACGCCGCGTAAATCACGAACGGGCGAAATTTTCCCGCTGGGCCAATCTTTTTGCGCGAATCAAGCATGATGCCGGTGCCCATATCGCTAAACGCGGTAAAAAACTTTGCCAGCAGAAAGATGATCCCGCCGTAGGTTCCGGGCAGGCCCAGCACGTCGGTATAGAACTTGAGCAGATAGAGCGTACCAATATCCAGCAGGATATTTGAGCCTAAATCGCCCATCCCATAGGCGAGTTTTTCGCGGAACGGTAAGCGTAAACGGGCCGGGTCGCTGACATTCTCGGTTGCTGTCTGACGCATAGAATTTTTCTCCATTAAGCCTGATTGGTGGCACGAATCGCCGCGACTCTTTTACCAAAAAGGAGCTGTAGCACCAGTAACAGAGCGAATGGCGGCAGCAGCGCACTCAGTGCAGAGATGCCCATCGCGCCTTTGATCAACATCGCCCCGGAGGCAATCAGCAGCAAAAAGACCATCAGTCGGAAGACGTTCACAGAAATGCGTTTATGCACGTACTGACCCACCAAAGAGCCGAGGATCATGGTGGGAATGCAGAACAGCACCAGTTTGAGGGTTGAAAGAGTCAGAATGCCGCTGGTGGTGAGCCCGCCAATAATGGCGATGTTATTGGCGGTGAAAAATGCATTCAGGGTGCCGCGAAATGCGGCGGGTGCCAGATTGCGCAGCATGCCGTAAATCACCACCGGTGGACCATTGGTGGAAAACGCTGAGCCTAAGGCCCCGGCGATCGCCCCGATCGGCATGGCTATCCAGTTTTTGTCGTAGACCGGCAGGCGGGGAATAAACAGGCTGTAAAAGGAGTAGAGGATCAGAAATGCGCCGAGGCCAACTTTCATAATGTGATCGGGCAAATAGGAAAGCGCATAAATGCCCACCGGTATACCTGCGAAGGAAAACAGAATCAGCACCAGGGCCGATTTCCACTGGGTTTCTTTGCGCGAAAGCCAGGTGGCATACAGGGCCGTTGCCGTGCCGACAATGACCGACATGGGGGCCGCCATTTTGAGCGGCAACAACAGCGTTATCAGCGGCATGGTGGTGAGCGCGCCGCCAAAACCGGCGCAGATACCCACGAAGGTATACATAAACATGATGGCGATAACGATAGCGATCGTATCGTAATTGAGGGGAACGCCGTCCGGTGTCATTAGCATGAAGAAGTCCATGATGTCTCCTTGTGTCACTGCACTGCAATCTGGCGCAGTGAGGCAAACAACGGCTGCCATTCACTGTTAGCCCGATAAAAGACCGGGGGCTGACCGAGCGGTGCCGCAACGGTAACGTTCTCGCCACCACTGTGGGATTCACCCGTCCAGGCATTGATCCACGCGTCCTGCGGCAGATACAGCGTCCAGTCGCTGCGACCCTGCTCATAAACGGGTGCCACCAGCAAATCGCGGCCAAACAGATACTGATACTTCAGGTCGTAGGTATGAGCGTCGTTTTCGTAATGCAGGAATAAAGGCCGCATCACCGGCAGGCCGCGCTGGGCATTTTGGGCAACGGCCTGTTTGATATAGGGTTTCAGGGTGGTAAACACGGTGGTCATGCGCGCGAAGTGGGCGATGGTTTCGGCGTCGCTGTCAAACTGCCAGTTATCACCTGGACGGTTGCCCTCATGGGTGCGCATCATCGGGGTAAAGGCGCTGAAATCACACCAGCGCAGCAGCAGTTCTTTACTGCGTTTCATCTCAAACAGGGTGGTATAGCCGCCGATATCGCTGTGATGCAGGCCATGCCCGCTCATTGCCAGAGAAAGCGCGGCGGGGATTACCGAAGCGAGGCCGTCGTCCAGACTCCAGTCAACGTTCTGATCGCCTGCCCACATCATCAATGAATACTTCTGACTCCCGGTATAACCGGCGCGCATAAAGAACAGGGCTTCGCCCAGCTTACCGGTCTCTTCCAGCGCCTGGTAATTGCACTTTGCCCACAGTGCAGGCCAGGCGTTGTGCATGATTTCTGCGCTTACGCCGTTATGCAGGAAGGTATCGGTCGGCAAGTACTCGCCAAAGTCAGCCATCCAGCCGCTGCACCCAAGATCGATAAGATTCTTTTTAATGAGTGCCTTATACCAGTCGTAGGCTTCCGGGTTGGTCAGGTCGATAACCCCGGCGTAGAACTCGCCGAACTCAACATGATAATCCTTTCCCTGCGCATCTTTGGTCAGATAGCCGCGTCTGGCTGCCTCTTCGCATAACGCTTTGTCGCTGGCGAGATAAGGGTTGATGTAGCTGAGAAACTGCACGCCTTCCTGCTTCCATTGGGCAATACGTTCATCAAGCTGCGGATAAAGCTCGCTGTTCCATTCCCAGTTCCACATCACGCGCTTGCCAAACGAGGTCATCCGAATACCCGACCAGTCCTGCGCCCAGAGGCCGTTTACCTTTACCCCGCCCTGGCGCAGAGTATCCAGCTTGTGCTGGCAAACGTCCGTTCCGCCCTGAACGCCGAGCGTCACGCCGTCATATACCCAATCTGGCAGTTCCGGCTGTCGTCCGAGCCGGGCTGTCAGTTTTTCCAGCAGACTGATGTAGGTGGCTGCGCATTCGATGCGTAGGGTCGCGTTATCTTCCCAGAATGCCAGTTCGTGAAAATCGGCATCGCTGAAATCAAAATTCATGTAGCCGCTGTTCTCAACGTGGCAGTAGTACTTCTGGCTGCTGACAAAGGTCGGTTGCGGGAAAAATGTCCAGTAGTAGTCTCCCCCGGCATTTTCTTTGCAGTCCGCCAGCCAGGTGACATAGCTGCTCTTATTGCGCCCGACACCCTGTTCGCTGGTCCACAGTGGGAACGGTTTGCCGCGCAGATCGAAATAAGAAAATTGCTCGCCGCAGCCGTAGATATGATCGGCAGGCATGGCCGCGAGCCGCAGCCAGATACGGTTATGGCCGGGATGTTCATTATGCAGTTTCAATGACAGGCAGCCGTTATCATCGCGGCTGATATCCAGGATAGCGTGAGCGGTATCGCCGCGCGAAAAGTGAAGCGTCCAGCCGGATGGCTGTTGCATCACGTTTACGTCGGTGAGGGCAATCTTCTCGTCGAGTCTGTCTTTAATACTGAAGTTGCCGCGGAACATCTCAATATCAGCCGTGCCGGTACCCATCCACAGACACGGGGCGTGGCGAGTATGGCGTAGGATCAGGCGTTCCTGAAATGACAGCGCAAAGCCGTCATCGAGCGTAATCATCTTAAGTTCAGGGTATTGCGAAGCCATGATGATCTCCGTTGTAGGGTAAGTGTTGGTTATTGTTTTTTTTATTCGCCACCCAGGCTAAAGCACAGCTGGTGGGTGTCACCGGGGTTGAGCAGCACAAGATCGATGCCCGAATTAAAGGCGTCCGGCGGGCAGCTCATGGGTTCTGCGGCCAGACCCGTGCGCGCCAATTTTTCGCCCGTATAAATCTGTATCCAGGGTTGACTGGCGCGGAGCCAGACGGACATTGCCGATGGAGAATGGGTTAATCTCACTGCCCACGGACTAACGTGTTCTGGCAGGCGAAAGGTGTGGTCGATTTGCGTGGTGCCGATTTTGCGCCGGGTCAGAAAATCGAGGAGTGGATCTTGGGTTAATTCCCCAACGCTAAAAATCGTATTGGTTGGCAATTCCAGTTCGCACTCATCGACCCGTTGCAGATTGCAGGTCAGGTAAGGGTGAACGCCTGCGCCATACGGCGCAGTAACATCACCGATATTTTCGCTGAGGATACAGGCGCTCAGGCCCGTAACGTCGTCCAGCCGATACGTCATCTCGGCGGCAAGCATAAAAGGGTAACCGTAGGTCGGGGGTAAAAACGCCGACAGCGTAACCTGGATGTCGGACTGGTCGACTATTTGCCAGTTTTGCCATGCCAGTAGCCCATGAATCGCCGCGTTCCCGACGCTATCGTTCACGGCAGGGGTGAACATTTCCCCGTTGAATCGATAGCGGCCGTTGGCGATGCGATTCGGCCAGGGGATAAGCACTTTCCCCAGATGCGCCAGCGGCATCTCTTCCGGAGAATGAGGGATCACAATGTGACGACCGCGGTGTGTCAGAGAGGCAAGTCCTGCCCCCACGGTGACGATTTGCGCCCGGTAATCACCGGCCTTCAGCTCTATGGTGGTGCCGCTTTTATGCATGCTTTATCCCTCGCGCAGTGTGCAGGGTGGTTATTTTGCGAGGCTGTCGAGCAACCCAGCCGCGACCGCAGGCGCAAGGCCCGGTGCCAGCGGCAGGCGCGGGATCACCAGGCAGTGCAGCAGATGATAGATATCCTGCTTCCCGTCCCAGACTTTGGTGGTGACTTCATTGTTGGTATCCAGCTCTTGCCACCAGGAACCGTTTTCGTAATCCATCAGGTATTTAATGCAGTACTCCCACCAGGTCTGATACCAGGCTTCGTATTGCGGATCGCCGGTGACGGTATAAAGCGCATACGCAGTGCCCATGGCTTCCACGATCGGCCAGCGCACGCGTTCCCGCACGATCGGGTTACCGTTCCAGTCGACGGTGTAAACAATGCCGTCAGCGCCATCCGGTGCCCAGGCGTCGCGAATAGTGGCGTGGAATAATCCTTTCGCATCTTCCAGCAGCCACGTTGGCGGGGTTTCAAAACGCGCTTCCAGTGCTGCACGCAGATGCAGCATCAGGCGACCCCACTCGATCCAGTGTCCTGGTGTTCCGCCGTAAGCGCGGAAGCGGTGCGCCGGGTTGTCCTGGTTGTAATCGCGGATAGGGTTCCAGTTTGCGTCGAAGTGTTCATTGACGCGGTACTCGCCTTTGCGCGCGACGTCGTGAATGATCACCGATGCCACACGCAGCGCGCGGTCAAGCCATTTGCGGTCGTGGGTCACGTCATAAACAATCAGGAAGGCTTCAACGGCATGCATATTGGCGTTGCCGCCACGGTAATCCTCGGTTTGGCTGAAAGCTTCGTCCCAGGATTCCAGACACATCTGTTCTTCTTCGCTCCAGAAATATTTCTCAATGACGTTGATAGCCTCATCAAGTAGCGGGCGAGCGGCAGGGTGGCCGGTGGTGACCGCGCTGGCTGCGCCTAACAGTACGAAGAAATGCTGATAGCCCTGTTTGGATGCATCGACCACGCCTTCGTCGTTAACGCAGGCATACCAGCCACCGTATTTTTTATCCCGCAAAGCCCCGTTCAGGGCGTTAATACCGTGCTCGACCAACGCGTACGCCCCCGGACGGCCCATACCTGCGGCAACAGAATAGGTGTGCAACATCCGGGCGGTTATCCACAGATGGGTGCCCATATCCGTTCTGACCTGACCGTTATTGCCCAACCAGCCAAAACCCGTAGGCACCGCGGCGTTCTTGCCAAAATCAAAAATGCGATCCGTTTCCTGCTCAAGCCACCGGTTGTGGCTCAGGGTGTTAAACCATTTCATCGGAGAGTCCTTTTATTAGCGGCGAGCCATCATCTCATCGACGATTTCGCCTAAACGTTGCAGTTTCGGGGCGCAGACATCGCTCAGCATCAGCCCGGTATCTGGCAAACCTACGACGGAAGCCCAGACAGCCCGGCCTGCCAGAAAGCCAGACGCGCCAGCCTGCATGGCAATGCGCACGGCGCGCGGGAACAGTTTTTCATCGACACCGGAAGAGAGGATCACCCACGGAATAGGTATCTGCTCATTCAGCTTCTGAGCGGCGACCAGCAATTCCTGCTGTGAACCTTTGCCGTACAACGGCATCTCCACTTTGTAGAGGTCAGCCCCGCTGTTGCCGAGCTCTTTAGCCGCATCAAGAATGGCCTGTTCACGGTCGAATTTATCGCCACAGCGCGGCGGACGAACCACCGGTTCGATAATGCTCAGCAGACCGTTTTGATGGCAGAGCCGGTTAAACTCATCGACCATTTGCAGGCGCTGCTGCGGGTCTTCATCACTGCGCCACAGCACCAACAGCTTTAGCGCTTTCGCGCCGTCGCGTTTGACGGCCTGGGGGTCGATGCTTTTATCGATAATCACGCTATCGACCGGAATACCGTTTCCGGGGATAAACTTGTCAGCGGCAACGATCGTCGCGCAGCGTTTATCCACGGCTTGTTGCTCGACAACCTGGCGATAGCAAAATTGCTGATCGACCAGAATTGCAGAGGCAAACGGCGACAGCGTTTTAGCGGCGCTCACTTTGAAATCCGTAAGCTGTTGGTCGGTCACGGGCCCTTTAACGCCTGCGGCAGAGAACATAAAGCGCATGGCTTCACGCTGATCGACCGCCAGCATGGCAAAGCCGCCGGAGGGTCGGGTGAGATCTTTCAGGGTGTACTGCGTCATAACATCATTCCTTGTTGATACGTGAAAGTGGATGGCGAAGTCCGGCGCTGGTCCGTACCTGCTCGAGAATGGCTGACCAGTCTTCGCGACCGCGTCCGGCGGCGCGCGCCTGGCTGTAGACTTCTCGTGAAGCCGCCCCGAGCGGCATCGGCACATGCAGTTGGTTGGCTACGTCGAGGGCGATACCCAGGTCTTTGTGGGCAAGATCGATCATGAAGGCCGGAGAAAGGTCACCTTTCAGCACCTTGTTGGGCCAGGTGGTAGTGAAATGGCCTTTACCGGCTGCGGTGCCGCTCATCACGTTTAACGCCACCTGGAGGTCAAGCCCAAGGGCTTCGCACAGCGTTGCGGCCTCGGCGGACAGCGCATTGAGCGCGATGCTCATGTAGTTGTTAATCAGCTTCACACGGATGCCCATCCCCGGCCCGCCGGCGTTAATCAGCTCGCTGCCCATCGCCATGAGAACTGGCGTCGCGCGTTTCACCTGCTGTTCGGTTCCCCCCGCCAGCAAAAGCAGCGTGCCGGAAATGGCGTTATCGGAGGTGCGGCCGACCGGCACATCCATCATGCTAAAACCGCGTTGGCGCATTTGTGCCATCAGGCGGTCTGTTTGCAGTGGGTGGATGGTGGACATATCAATGACCAGCGCATCAGAGGAGAGCGTTTCGCAAACGCCGTTGCTACCGAATAAAACGGCGTTAACCACCTCGCCATTTGGCAGCATGGTAATGACAAATTCGGCATCCTTAGCGGCGTGTGCAGGCGATGATGTTGCGACTGCGCCTTTTTCCTCCAGTGCGTTTACGGCTTGCGGATCCACATCGTAGACACGTAGCGAATGTCCCTGTTTAAGCAGATTGCTCGCCATTGGCGCGCCCATTTGTCCTAACCCGATAAATGCGATGACCGACATACTGTTCTCCTGCTGGTGTCATTTTTTGTCAATGTTTGCGCGTTTGTGTTGTCTGTTTTTGATCGTATTTGTAATTTATGGTCAAAAAATTGACAGCCGTCACTTTTTAAACAATTGGTGAAATTAAAATGGCCGCAGGTTTTTTAACGCTGAGGAATAACCATGATTCGCATTGCTTGTGTCGGGATAGCCGTGATGGACAGGATCTACTCCGTGGGTGATTTACCCACCGAAGGGGGAAAATATGTAGCGAATAATTACCGTGAAGTTGGCGGTGGGCCTGCGGCTACAGCGGCAGTGGCTGCGGCGAGGCTGGGTGCGCAGGTCGATTTTATTGGCCGGGTAGGGGATGACGACATCGGTATCAGCCTGCTGCACGAACTGGAGTCATTCGGCGTAAGTACGCGTTATACCCAACGTTTTACTCAGGCCCGCTCGTCGCAGTCCGCCATCGTGGTGGATGCACAGGGTGAGCGCATCATTGTGAACTATCCGAGTCCGGACCTGATGACCGATGCCAGCTGGCTGGACGCCATCGACTTCAGCCAATGGGATGTTGTTCTGGCTGATGTTCGCTGGCATGAGGGAACCAAAAAAGCGCTTACCCTCGCGCGTCAGGCTGGCGTGACGACCATATTGGATGGTGATATCACGCCTCAGGACATTGCTGAGCTGGTGACGTTGAGCGATCACGCTGTCTTTTCGGCTCCAGGCTTACGACGTATGACGGGCGAACAGAGTCTCGCGCTTGCCTTAGAAAAATCAAAAATGCTCACAAACGGACAGGTATACGTCACCGACGGCTCAGAAGGCTGCTTTTGGCTGGAAAATCAAAACCTGATGCATCAGCCTGGATTTACGGTGAATGTGGTCGACACAACCGGCGCGGGAGATGTTTTCCATGGCGCTTATGCCTTCAGTCTGGGCCGTGGCGAGGCAGGCAGGGAAGGTATACGTTTTGCCAGTGCGGTTGCCGCGTTGAAATGTACCCGACCCGGTGGCCGGGCGGGAATCCCCGATCGTGATCAAACCTGCTCTTTTCTGTCGCTTTATGGTTAAAATGCAGGAAAGAAGGGATTAAGAGGACAGCCCATGAGCCTGACTGAACTGACCGGTAACCCACGCCACGACCAGTTACTGACCTTGATTGCCGATCGCGGCTACATGAACATTGATGAGCTGGCGCAACTGCTGGATGTCTCAACCCAAACGGTTCGTCGCGATATCCGCAAGCTGAGTGAGCAGGGGCTGATCACCCGCCATCATGGCGGGGCCGGACGCGCGTCAAGCGTGGTGAACACCGCTTTTGAGCAACGTGAAGTCTCATGGACCGAAGAGAAAAAGGCGATCGCTGAAGCGATTGCCGACTATATCCCGGATGGCTCAACGGTGTTTATCACCATCGGCACCACGGTCGAACAGGTTGCCAGGGCGCTGCTGAATCACAACCATTTGCGGATTATCACTAACAGTCTGCGGGTGGCGCACATTCTCTACAAAAACCCACGCTTTGAAGTGATGGTGCCTGGCGGCACGTTGCGCGCACATAACGGCGGAATAATCGGTCCGGCCGCCAATGCGTTTGTCTCTGGATTCCGTGCCGATTATCTGGTGACAAGCGTCGGCGCTATTGAAAATGATGGCACGCTGTTGGAGTTCGACGTCAACGAAGCCAGCATCGCGCAAACGATGATGGCTCACGCCCGTCATCTACTTCTGGCCGCCGACCACACGAAATATCATGCCTCCGCTGCCGTTGAGATAGGCAATCTTGCTCAGATGACGGCGCTGTTCACCGACGAAGAACCGGGTGCCTCACTGCGTCAAATCCTCAAAACCCATCAGGTCGAAGTGGTTAAAGCCTGTGCGGGTGGAAATGATAGCCCCTGATTTCTCGTCCTGCCCGTGAGCGCTATAGTCAAACCCCGCCTTTCCCGCTACAGTTATTTTTCCATGACGCAAAAGGAGAGGATCATGCTCTATATCTTTGATTTAGGTAATGTGATTGTCGACATTGACTTCAACCGGGTGTTCGGCGCGTGGAGTGATTTCAGCCGTGTCCCGCTGGCTACGCTGAAGCAAAAATTCGTCATGGGGGAAGCATTCCATCAGCATGAGCGCGGCGAAATCAGCGATGAGGCTTTTGCTGAGGCGCTATGCCATGAAATGGAATTGTCACTGAGCTATGAGCAGTTTTCCCACGGCTGGCAGGCGATATTCGTTGGTCTGCGCCCGGAAGTGATTGCCATTATGCGTCAGTTGCGCGAGCAGGGTCATCGGGTGGTGGTCCTGTCAAATACCAACCGGCTGCACACCACCTTCTGGCCGGATGAATATCCTGAAGTCCGCGGCGCGGCGGACAACATCTATCTCTCTCAGGAGATGGGGATGCGTAAACCCGAAGCGCGTATCTATCAGCGGGTACTGGAAGCGGAAGGTTTTTCCGCCGCAGATACCGTCTTTTTCGACGATAACGTCGATAATATAGAGGGAGCCCATCGGCTGGGCATCACCAGCATTCTGGTGACCGGCAAAGAGACCATTCCTCAGTATTTTGCGAAATAACTATGCTAAAAAACGTTCATCAAAAAGTCTCCCATCACAGCAGGTCGCTGGTGGCCTGGCTTAAGTTACTCTGGCGACGTATTGATGAAGATAATATGACGACACTGGCCGGGAACCTGGCCTATGTGTCGTTACTCTCCCTGGTGCCGCTGGTTGCGGTCATTTTTGCGCTTTTCGCCGCTTTTCCGATGTTTTCCGAC
Organism: Scandinavium lactucae; assembly: GCF_033843265.1. Classification (NCBI taxonomy): domain Bacteria; kingdom Pseudomonadati; phylum Pseudomonadota; class Gammaproteobacteria; order Enterobacterales; family Enterobacteriaceae; genus Scandinavium; species Scandinavium lactucae. The sequence continues at coordinate 75,131 of NZ_JAWXRD010000039.1, read as the reverse complement.
GTCAGCATCACGCTGCGACAATTTGTCTTTGCTAATTTCCTGCCGGCGACGGGGGATGTTATCCAGCGTTACATCGAGCAGTTTGTCGCGAACTCCAGCAAAATGACGGCGGTCGGTGCCTGTGGGCTTATCGTGACCGCGCTGTTGCTGATGTATGCCATCGATAGTGCGCTGAATACCATCTGGCGCAGCAAGCGCGTCAGGCCTAAAATCTACTCATTCGCAGTGTACTGGATGATCTTGACCCTTGGGCCGCTGCTGGCCGGGGCGAGTCTGGTCATCAGTTCCTACCTGCTTTCACTGCGCTGGGCGAGTGAGCTTAACGGCGTGATAGATAACGGCCTGCGCCTCTTTCCGTTGCTGCTTTCCTGGATCTCCTTCTGGATGCTCTACAGCATCGTGCCCACCACCCGCGTGATGAATCGCGATGCGATTGTTGGCGCACTGGTGGCGGCGCTGCTGTATGAGCTTGGCAAAAAAGCGTTTGCCCTCTACATCACCACTTTCCCGTCTTATCAGCTGATTTATGGCGTACTTTCGGTCATCCCAATTCTGTTTGTCTGGGTCTACTGGACCTGGTGCATCGTCTTGCTTGGCGCAGAAATAACTGTCACTCTCGGGGAATACCGAAGACTTAAAATCGCCGCCAGCCAGGAAGAAGACGAACAGCCATGATTGCATTAATTCAGCGTGTAACCCGAGCCAGCGTGACCGTAGAAAATGAGGTGACGGGGGAAATTGGTCCGGGACTTTTGGTTTTATTGGGTGTCGAAAAGGATGATGACGAGCAGAAAGCGAATCGTCTGTGCGAACGCGTTCTGGGATATCGAATTTTTAGCGATGCCGAAGGCAAAATGAACCTTAACGTACAGCAAGCGGGTGGTAGCGTGCTGGTGGTATCGCAGTTTACGTTGGCGGCCGATACCGAGCGCGGCATGCGTCCGGGTTTCTCCCGGGGGGCAGCTCCCGATCGGGCGGAAGCATTATACGCGTATTTTGTTGAGCGCTGTCGCCAGCAGGAAATCAACACCCAGACCGGGCGTTTTGCCGCCGATATGCAGGTATCATTGGTCAATGACGGTCCCGTGACATTCTGGTTGCAGGTATGAGTCTGCAAGCGGGTTTGGCACGGTCTACAAAAGAGAGCTCCGCTATGTATCACCTTCGAGTACCGCAAACGGAAGAAGAATTAGCGCGTTATTACCAGTTTCGCTGGGAGATGCTGCGTAAACCGCTGCATCAGCCGCAAGGTTCTGAGCGAGACGCCTGGGATGCGATGGCGCATCATCAGATGGTCGTCGACGAAGCGGGTAATCTGGTGGCGGTGGGTCGCCTGTATATAAACGGCGATTACGAAGCGTCGATTCGCTTTATGGCGGTTGACCCTGCGGTACAGGACAAAGGCCTTGGCACGCTGATGGCTATGACGCTGGAATCCGTGGCCCGTCAGGAAGGCGTCAAGCGCGTCACCTGTAGCGCCCGGGAAGATGCCGTTGAGTTTTTTGCCAAGCTGGGCTTTGTGAACCAGGGCGAAATCACCACCCCACAGACCACGCCGGTGCGTCATTTCCTGATGATTAAACCGGTAGCGACACTGGATGATATTCTGCACCGCGGCGACTGGTGCGGACAGCTACAGCAGGCGTGGTACGAGCACATCCCGCTGAGTGAGAAAATGGGGGTGCGCATTCAGCAGTACACTGGGCAGAAATTCATCACTACCATGCCGGAAATCGGCAACCAGAATCCGCACAATACGCTGTTTGCCGGGAGTCTGTTTTCTCTCGCCACCTTGACCGGCTGGGGCCTGATCTGGCTGATGCTGCGTGAACGCCATCTTGGCGGCACCATCATTCTTGCCGATGCCCATATTCGTTACAGCAAGCCCATCAGCGGCAAACCGAGCGCGATTGCTGACCTCGGTTCTCTCAGCGGCGATCTCGACCGTCTGGCGCGCGGACGCAAAGCCCGTGTGCAGATGCAGGTTGAACTGTTCGGCGACGACACCTCCGGCGCGATTTTTGAAGGTATCTACATTGTTCTCCCCGCTAAACCTTTCGGACCGCTGGAAGAGGGCGGTAACGAGGAGGAGTAATCCTCACGTCTGGCCCAGCGTGCCGATACGCCGGGCCACTGGATTGCAAAGGTGAGACTATCCAAAAACGAATCCCTTCGCCTTCCAAAGTGCGCGTCTGGACTCGCATTTCCCTGTCCCCGGCCAGCACGGTGCTGGCTACATCGCCGGCTCTCCGTTCTTCGATGTTCTGCATTCTGGACGAGGGTCTGCCTGCTGCAATAAAGTCCTCTACCAACTCGGCAATACCTGCTTCCAGTGTCATTTGACATCCATTCCGCTGTACTTATATCCAGTGTTATAACCCGGGGAGGGCTATTTGAAAACTGTCATTTTCCGTCGTGTCCGGATTCTGGAAAGCTGCGCGCAAAAATGTAAAAACGTCCTTATTTTCCCTGCTAATTAGCAAGCAATACCATCCTTTTCGCGATAGCGTAGCAAACCTTACGGGTACGTCATTGACGTACTATTGTATTCTGCTACTCTAAGCCAATGGCGTATATTTATGATCTTCATCGAGACACGTTTTTTTACTGAAGATGTGATGAGGCTGCTAACGGAAGAAGACTACAGGCAGTTTCAGTGTTTCCTCGCCCTAACGCCGGATTCAGGGGACGTGATCCCCGATACCGGTGGGTTGCGAAAAGTTCGTTGGATGTCGAATGGAAAGGGGAAAAGCGGCGGCGTGCGGGTCATTTATTTCTATAGGAGAACAGCTGCGCAAATCAGACTGTTGCTTATCTACCGTAAAGGCCTGAAAGACGACCTTTCGCCGCAGGAGAAAACCCTGCTACGTAAACTCAACCAGAGGTGGTAAATGGACAAGGCTCTCTTTGAACGCTTAACGCAAAGCATGTCAGAGATGAATGAGATAGCGAAAGGTGAACGGAAACCTTCCCGCGTCTTTGAAATAGACGCAATGAAAATCAAAGAAATACGACAGTCGTCTGGACTCTCTCAGACGCGGTTTGCGGATTTGATTTCTGTCAGCGTAGATACGCTGCGTAACTGGGAGCAAGGGCGGCGTTCGCCAACAGGCCCGGCAAAAGCGCTGCTACGTGCGATAGCCAACGATCCGCTCAACGTCATTTCGGCGCTGGCGCAATAAACCGGGCGCTCTCGCACCCGGTCATCAGAACAGGGATTACTCCCCTTCGCCCGGGAACAGGAACGGGTTGATGGAGCTGCGGGCAAAGCCCTCTTGTTCCATGCGTGCATCCAGCACCAGCGAGGCGAGGTCATCGGCCACCGGCTCGACGTTCGGGTCCTTTTCCTGATACAGGATTTTAAGGTAGGTCCCGCAGTCGCCACAGCTTTCGGCTTTCACCGAGGCCTGCTCGTTATCCAGCGACCAGTAGTGCAAATCACGGCTCTGCTCGCAGTTGCTGCACTTCACGCGTACTACATGCCACTCGGACTCACACAGGTTGCAGTGCAGATAACGCAGCCCCTGTGTGGTGCCAATCTGAACCACGCTGGATACCGGCATCGAACCGCACACCGGGCAGAACTGACGATGTTCGCCGTATTCCGCACGGGCTTTCCCCGGAATAAGGTTCGCCATTTGCGCCCAGTATAGTGACAGCGCCGCCCAGATGAACGGGGCTTTATCGCTGCTGACGGAGGCAAAATCTGACGCGAACAGCGCCGATGCCATCTCTTCCAGCTCAGTGTCTGACGCTTTTTCGAGATTCTCGATAACCGCCAGCGCCGGGCCGCTCATTTCCGGTTTCAGCTCGGCAATCATCGACTGCAGCAGCTTCTGCCAGTGTTTATCGCGCGGCAGGGCGTGGATATCCAGCGGTGGTTTGCCCTGCGCTGCGGCTTCTTTAATGCGCGCGGTGAGGTCCATTTGCAGCGGATGGTCGTACAGCACCACTTCCTGCGCGTGGGCTATCAGCGCCGCAAAGCGCAGGTAATCGCCGAGCGGGTTTTCCTGCGCCAGTTGTAGCAGGCGTTCCGCTCTGCGGTGATAGAGGTTTTTCAGTCGCGGGAATAATAACGGCGGAATGCTTTCCGCCGTGCGTTTCTCGCTACTCCCCAGTTCATCTTGTGGGATTATGCGAATACTCATTCAGTCGATTTTTCCTGTTTCTGGCGGACTTCTCGGTACCAGCGCGGGTGATGTTTTTTCGCCCATGCGCTGGTGACCCAGCCTTCCACCATCGCGGTAATGGTGCCTTTAACCCAAAGGGCGGCGTAGATATGCACCATGATAACCACAATTAACGCCACCGCGGCAAATGAATGCAGCATCAGCGCGACGCGGATAATCGGGATCGGGAACGCGGGGGCAAAGTATGGCCGCCAGATGATGACCCCGCTCACGAGCAGCAGTACCAGGAAGATAATAGCCGCCCAGAACACGCACTTCTGACCGAAATTATAGCGCCCGGTATCGCCCACTTCCTCGTTAACGACAATCTTACGAATATTCTTCGCCCAGAAGATATCGTCCCGATTGATCAGGTTATGGTGCCAGTAGCGGAAGAACATGATGATAAACGACGCGAACATCACCACCCCGACGAACGGGTGCAGAATACGCGCCAGCTGCGGCGTGCCAAGGATGTGCATCAGCCAGTTAAAGGACGGGAAGAAAAAGCCCAGCCCGCTCACCGCCGCCAGAATGAAGCAGAAGGCGGTGACCCAGTGGTTGATGCGTTCCGGTGCGGTGTAGCGCACGATGGTGTCACGACGTTTCATTTGCGCACCTCGTCTTTCTCTTCATGCAGATTGTCCTCTTCCTCGTCAGCGCGGTTTGGACCGACGCCCACATAGTGGAAGATACTGGCCGCGAAGGTTGCCGCAAAGCCGACCGCCGCGAGCGGTTTCCAGATGCCTTTCCAGAACTTAACGGTCTGGCTGATTTCCGGATTCTCTGGCAGGCCGTGATACAGATTCGGCTTGTCGGCATGATGCAGGACGTACATCACGTGCGTCCCGCCGACGCCAGCCGGATCGTAAAGACCCGCATTGTCATAGCCGCGCGTTTTCAGCTCGGTGACACGCTCGCCCGCCAGCACTTTCATATCCTCTTTAGAGCCAAAGTGGATAGCACCGGTTGGGCACGTTTTCACACAGGCTGGCTCCTGACCCACGGTGACACGGTCGACGCACAGCGTACATTTGTAGACGCGGTTGTCTTCCGGGTTCATGCGCGGTACATCGAACGGGCAGCCCGCGATGCAGTAACCGCAGCCGATGCACTGCTCAGACTGGAAGTCGACTATGCCGTTGGCATACTGAATGATAGCCCCTTCTGCAGGACATGCTTTCAGGCAGCCCGGATCGGCGCAGTGCATACAGCCATCCTTACGGATAAGCCACTCCAGTTTGTCGTTCTGTTCCACTTCCGAAAAACGCATCACCGTCCATGATTTGGCGGTCAAATCGGCCGGGTTGTCGTACACCCCGACGTTGTGACCGATTTCATCACGGATGTCGTTCCACTCTGAACACGCCACCTGACAGGCTTTACAGCCGATACAGGTGGTCACGTCGATGAGCTTCGCCACTTCCTGTTGGTGATTCCGCGCCTGAGGCGCGGGAGTGAAACCGTTAGTCGCGGAACGACGGATAATATCTTGCGATTGATAAGCCATAAGTCGTCTCCGCTATACCTTTTCCACGTTCACAAGGAAGGATTTGAACTCCGGCGTCTGGGTGTTGGCATCACCAACGTATGGCGTCAGGGTATTGGCGATAAAGCCTTTCTTCGCCACGCCCTGGAAGCCCCAGTGAATCGGAATACCGATGGTGTCTACCTCTTTACCGTCCACTTTCAGCGTGCGAATACGTTTGGTCACCACCGCCTTGGCTTTGATGTAGCCGCGATTGGAGGAGACTTTTACCGTGTCGCCATGGCCGATACCGAGTTTACCCGCCAGCTTCTCACCGATTTCAATGAACTGTTCCGGCTGCGCGATGGCGTTCAGCAGCGCGTGCTTGGTCCAGTAGTGGAAGTGCTCGGTAAGACGATAGGTGGTCCCGACGTACGGGAACTTATCGGCTTTCCCCATCGCGGCCATATCGTCTTTGAACACGCGTGCGGCCGGGTTCGAAATAACGTTCGGGTGCAATGGGTTGGTGCCAAGCGGCGTCTCAAACGGCTCGTAGTGTTCCGGGAACGGCCCTTCTGCCATCTTATCGAGGGCAAACAGGCGTCCCATCCCTTCCGGCTGCATGATGAACGGGCCAACGTCGGTGCCCGGTGCTGCCGCGCTGTAGTCCGGAATGTCCACGCCGCCCCATTTCGCGCCGTCCCACTTCAACAGCTGACGCTTCGGATCCCACGGTTTGCCCTGCGGGTCTGCGGAGGCACGGTTATACAGAATGCGGCGGTTAAGCGGCCACGCCCACGCCCAGCCGAGCGTATTGCCCAGGCCTGACGGGTCGGCGTTATCGCGTCGCGCCATCTGGTTGCCATCCGGCGTCCAGCTGCCGGCGAAAATCCAGCAGCCGCTAGCGGTGGTGCCGTCATCACGCAGTTGGGCGAACGAGGTGAGCTGTTGGCCTTTCTTAACGATAACCGCGCCGGTTGCCGGGTCGGTAATGTCAGCCAGCGCTTTGCCGTTGCTTTCCATCGCCACCTCTTCCGAGGCAGGCTCGTCCGGCGTGGAGTAGTTCCACGTCATGTTCAGCACGGGCTCCGGTGCCGGGCCGCCGTCTTTGGCGTACATTTCACGCATCCGCATGAAAATACCGGCGAGGATCTCCCCGTCCGTTTTGGCGATCCCAGGGGCGTCTGCGCCTTTCCAGTGCCACTGCAACCAGCGGCCGGAGTTAACGATAGAACCGTTCTCTTCGGCAAAGCAGGTCGATGGCAGACGGAACACTTCGGTCTGAATTTTTGACGGGTCAACGTCGTTCTGTTCGCCGTGGTTCTGCCAGAAAGTCGAGGTTTCGGTATTCAACGGGTCGATGGTGACGAGGAACTTCAGCTTCGACAGCGAGGCCACAATTTTATTTTTGTTCGGGAACGACGCCACCGGGTTAAAGCCCTGGCAGAGATAGCCGTTCACCTGGCCTTTGGACATCATCTCGAAATACTGCAGAACGTCGTAACCTTTGTCCCACTTCGGCAGCCAGTCAAAGCCCCAGCTGTTTTCCGCTGTTGCTTTGTCGCCATAGAAGGATTTCATCATCGAGACGAAGAACTTCGGATAGTTGCCCCAGTAGTTCACCTGGCCTTCCAGCAGCGGTTTTGGCGTGTTGGCGGTCAGATAGGTTTGCAGGTCGGTTTGTTTCTCGCTTGGCAGCGTCATATAGCCCGGCAGGCTCTGTGACAGCAGGCCGAGATCGGTCAGACCCTGAATATTGGAGTGTCCGCGCAGGGCGTTCACGCCGCCACCCGCCATACCCATGTTGCCGAGCAGCAGCTGGATCATCGCCATGGTACGAATGTTCTGTGCGCCAACCGAGTGCTGGGTCCAGCCCAGGGCATACAGGAACGAGGCGGTTTTATCGTGCGCGCTGGTTTCTGCGATGTACTCACAGACTTTCAGGAAGTCGGCTTTTGGCGTACCGCAGATATTTTCGACCATCTCCGGCGTATAGCGGGAAACGTGCTCTTTCAGCAGGTTCCACACGCAGCGCGGATGGGTCAGGGTCGTATCGCGTTTGGCGTGACCGTTTTCGTCCAGCTCGTAGTTCCAGCTGGTTTTATCGTACTTGCGCTTATCCGCGTCATAGCCCGAGAACAGGCCGTCATCGAACGCGTAATCTTCACGTACGATAAGGCTGGCGTTGGTATACGCCTCGGTATATTCGCGGTTAATTTTTTCGTTGTTCAGCAGGTACAGGATAACCCCGGAAAGGAAGGTAATGTCCGTGCCGGAACGAATCGGGGTATAGAAATCCGCGACCGATGCCGTACGCGTAAAGCGCGGATCGATAACGATAAGTTTGGCACCGTTGTGGATTTTGGCTTCCATCGCCCAGCGGAACCCTACCGGATGTGCTTCAGCGGCGTTACCGCCCATCACCACGACCAGGTTGGCGTTCTTAATATCCACCCAGTGGTTGGTCATCGCACCGCGACCAAATGTTGGAGCAAGACTTGCTACCGTTGGTCCGTGTCAGACGCGTGCCTGGTTGTCTACCGCGAGCATACCGAGCGCACGGGTGAATTTCTGCGTTAAATAGCCGGTTTCGTTACTGGAAGCGGACGCACACAGCATACCGGTGGAGAGCCAGCGGTTAACGGTGGTGCCTTCAGCATTTTGCGCGATGAAGTTGGCGTCACGGTCAGCTTTCATCAGCTTGGCGATGCGGTCGAATGCCTCATCCCAACTGATTTGCTGCCATTTGTCGGAGCCTGGCGCGCGGTATTCAGGGTATTTCAGGCGGCTTTCGGAGTGGATGAAATCCACCAGACCAGCGCCTTTCGGGCACAATGCACCGCGGTTTACCGGATGATCCGGGTCCCCTTCGATATGGAAGATGGATGCTTTGGCGTTCTTTGCGCCGTCACCGAGGCTGTACATCAACAGCCCACAACCGACAGAACAATATGTGCAGGTGTTACGGGTTTCACGGGTACGCAGCAGTTTGTACTGCCGTGTTTCCGCCAGCGCTACGCTTGGGGCAAACCCCAACGCTGCTGCCGTAGTGCCTGCCATACCGCCAGCGCAGATCTTAAAGAACTGCCTTCTGCTGACCTGCATGGGTCACTCCTTGTTTCGACATTGCTTTCCCGTCGCCATTCAATACCTAAACCGCTCAGGGAATGGATTGTTATTTACCTTTGCGGTCAAAGCCGCAAAGGTTCAGAATTAGGGTAATCTCCCTCTTTCCCGGAGGGATATGCCTTCAGAATACCACATTGTGTGTACGTTTGTTCCAATACGGTTAATGCAAAGTGAACGAAAAAACATCAGAACAGATTGGTAATGTGAGTGATATCACTGGAATGCGTCAGGTGAGTCTTTGGAAACGCCAGGACTTGCAGCACGCCCAGCAGGATGACCTGGCTGAAGAAGTGCCCGTGGCGCTGGTATACAACGGCATATCCCACGTGGTGATGATGGCATCCCCCAAAGATTTACGCCTGTTTGCCATCGGTTTTTCCTTATCCGAAGGGATTATCGAAAACCGATCGGAAATTTATGGCATGGATGTGGTGTCGGTCTGTAATGGCCTTGAGGTGCAGATTGAACTTTCCAGCCGCCGTTTTATGGCCCTTAAAGAGCGGCGTCGGGCGCTGGCCGGACGCACCGGGTGCGGCGTTTGCGGGGTGGAGCAGTTAAACGACGTTGGCAAACCGATCTCGCCGCTGCCGTTCAGCCAAACATTCAGCCTGAAATATCTCGATCTCGCTCTCGAACACCTGAACGATGTGCAACCGGTGGGCCGTCTGACAGGCTGCACGCACGCGGCTGCCTGGGTTTTGCCGGACGGCCGCCTGGCGGGTGGACATGAAGACGTTGGTCGCCATGTGGCGCTCGACAAACTGCTCGGGCACCGCGCAGGCGAAAGCAAAGCGTGGCATCAGGGTGCGGTTCTGGTTTCCAGCCGGGCAAGCTATGAAATGGTGCAGAAAGCGGCAATGTGCGGCGTCGAAATTCTGTTTGCCGTCTCGGCCGCCACCACGCTGGCGGTGGAAGTGGCCGAACGCTGTAATTTGACGCTGGTGGGTTTTTGCAAGCCGGGCAGGGCGACGATTTATACACATCCGCAGAGGCTTTTGGCCGTTTGATTGTTGGTCAATAAATTTGAATGATGTAAGCAAAACCTTCCGCTATTCGTTGGGTGAATGTGAGGCTATTATTTATCACATCAAGGCACGGTGCCTTACCAAAACAACTTAACTGAAGGATTTACATCATGAACAGCATCAAAACTTTTGTCGCAGTTATCGCTCTCGCTACCTCATTCGGTTCTTTCGCAGCCCAGACCGTGACCGCAACGTCTTCAACACTTGACGGTGCTGAAGCAAAAATCGCGGCCCAGGCTCAGGAAGCGGGTGCCTCTTCTTACAAAATCACGCAGGCCTTTGCCGGTAACCGCGTGCACATGACCGCTGAGTTAAATAAATAAGCCATAGCCACTGTCCCTGGCTCAGCCGAGCCCGGGACAGGTTTTATTCCCGCAGTAGCCGCACAAATTCCCCCGCGTTTTTCAATCCCGTAATTTCCCCTGGCAGATGCTTGTACAACGTTCTCGCGAGATAGCTGAAAATCTTCAGTTCATGGCGGGCAGACGCGCTGGCACAGGCGATCAGCAGATGGCTTACCGGCTCGTGATTGACCGTGAGCGGATGAGAAAGCGTAATGAAAAAACCACGAAACGATGTCTCTCTCTCACTCCAGCAATGCGGAATAGCCAACTGGTTCACGATAAGATTTTCCCCTTCCTGTTCACGCTGACAAATTCGCCAGGCTTCATCGGCGGTTAAATGCTTGTGTTTTACCAGCCGTTGACTGACGCGAGCGCAAATCTCCAGCCAGCTGTCTTCAGGGGAATTATCTTCATGGAAACTGCCTTCAATAGGAAACAGGCGGTCGAGATTTTGCCGAATAAATACCGTATCGAGAAAATCCTTGATCTGGCTAATGCCGCCGGGGGTGATAATGTTGCGTATATTCAGCACATTGCTCACGCATTCATCCAGCTCCAGATGGCTGTTATTGATGATGCATACCGGCTGTAGCTCTTCCCGAAGCCCTATCATTTCGGCCACGCTGCGGGCGATATGTACCCGACTGTTCGGGATATCGCGTTCAATCGCCAGTTTGTTAACGGTGGCGATCGCATTTTGCTCGGCCAGTAGAATCACTGGCTGGCGTTCGGTCTGATGACGTTCCAGGGCGCAGGCAAAGTAGAGACCAATCAGGTCGCTGTCCGAGATGATCAGCCCAAGCTGTTCACGTAGCAGGGTGATAAAGCGAATGCTCATATCAAACGCCACGGGCCACGCGGCTTTGAGATTGTTCATACTGCCCTGACGGCTCTCTGCCACCCACACCGGTGAGGCTGCGCAGCGGGTGACATGCCCGGTTAAATCCTCAATGAGCTGGGCATCCAGTTCCCCGCCGGGATGGGCGCTTAAGGTTTCGGTCAACAGATGCTGGATAACCTCCGGCGTAATGCGCGTGGCCTGTAGTTGCAATTCATCCAGCAGCGACACCAGCACACTCAACGTCTTCTGATTAAAATAAAACCCCGCGTTTTCAATACAGAACGCAATGTCATGATCCCCTTCGGAAAGCGGTACGCTGCGGATGACATTCCGCATCGCCCATACTGCAAGGACCATGCTGACGACATAATCCCGGCCGATCGCGGGCCATCCCTGCAACGAGGCGAGGGATGAGGTTAAACGTTCGACGGCGGCGTAGTTAAAGCCGGTCAGCGGGGAGATAAACGGGTCTTTTTTCAGCAAGTTGGCGAGGATCAGGATCTGCCGCGTTTCGGGCTCATCGATAAAATAACCGACCCCAGGCCGCCCGGCGATACAGAATACTTTTTCGTAGCGTTGTCGCAGTTTTACCAGTTTATCGGCAACCAGCGTTTCTGGAAGATCAAGTGCGTCCGCCAGCTGAAGGCGGGTGGTGAAGCCGTTGAGCAACAGCAGCGCCAGCAGCTGATCGTCGTGGTCGTGACGCTGCAATAGCTGGAAATAGTGCTTTCGGTCGAGAATGTCGAGCTGTACTCCTGCGCTGCCCTGATTGTTCACCCGGGCGCGGCCGCTGAGGGTGAAGTTCAGATAATCAATATCCCGCGAAATGGTGCGCGCGGAGACCCCTGCGGACTGCGCCAGCTCCGCCAGGGAGCTGGACTGATGTTCCAGTTTGACCAAAAGGGAGAGCTGACGTTCGTTGAGCATCCTTGTTCACCTGAAATCCCGCAAAGCCGCCACCGTATCACCGTTTAATCGCTGCAACAGTGTGCGGGTCATGGCAAATAACGCATCGTAGTCTTTTTCAGAAATCATCCCGCTGTTGGCGTGTAGATAGCGCGTGGGCAGGCACAGCGCCAGCACCGGGCGACCACCGCCCATCACGTTATAGCGCCCGCCGTCGGTGGCCCCGGTTTTCATGATGCAGACCTGCACCGGGCTTGCTGTTTGCTCCGCCGAGGCTTTCAGCAGCGCCGTTAATTTGTGGTTCGGGAAATAGCGTTTATCAAACAGCATCACCGCCGGGCCGCTGCCGAGTTTCAGCGGGAATTTCACGTTATCGATGCCTGGCACATCGCCAGCCACCGCGGTATCAAGGACGATCACCACGTCCGGCTGGATAGATTCGGCTGACGTTTGCGCCCCGCGCAGGCCCACTTCTTCTTCCACTGTGGCCACGCCATACAGGGTGATGTCCGGGTTATCGACCGCCTGAAACAGCTCGGCCATTAAGGCGCATCCGGCGCGGTTATCCAGTGCTTTTGCGACGATTTTATCCTCGCCCCAACGGGCGAAATTTGCCTCAGGGCTAACAAAGTCGCCCGGCGCAATGCCGCGTTTTTCCACCTCTTCCCGGCTGTTCGCGCCAATATCAATAAACATCTCGTCAAAATCGACCGGCTGCTGTTTTTGCTTTTCCGTCAGCGCGTGGGGCGCGACTGAGCCGATGACGCCCGCAATTATCTGGCCCGAACGGGTCCGCACCGCGACCCGATGGTTGAGCATCGACTGGCTCCACCAGCCGCCGATGGTCGCAAAGCGCAGAAATCCCGCGTCGGTGATATGGCTGACCATAAGACCCACTTCATCCATGTGCCCGACAATCGCCACTTTCGGGCCACGCTTGCCTTTGCGGGCGATAAAACTGCCCAGGCCGTCGAAGCTGATTTCTTCCGCGCTCTTTTCCAGCGCTGCCCGCAAAATATCGCGAACTTCCTGTTCATCACCGCTGACGGCGGTGGCGTTACACAACTGCTTAAGCAGTTCGGTGTCCATGTTCGTTTTCCTGTTGTGTTGCGGTTTTACGCTTCAGCCAGAAGCCTTTCAGTAGAATGATCAACGAGATGTTAAGCGCCAGCCCGACGGCCAGCACCAGATAGAACGACCCGACCGGTGACATCAGCCCGATGAGCGGATCAAAAATGCCTAAGCCAGGTGCCAGGCGCTTAATACCGAACGCAATAACCAACATCCCGGTAATGCCGCCACTCAGGGTATTGGCGGTGATCATCGGCAGCGGAGCGGCCAGCGCGTAAGGGATAGCAGGTTCGGTTGCCACCGTGGCACCGACCACAATCGCGCTACTGGCGGCACTTTTTTCCTGCGCCGTGAACAGTTTCGGGGCCAGATATGTGGCGATCCCGGCGGCCATTGGCGGCATTAACGCCACCACGCCGACAATCGCGTACCAGTCGTAGATCTGTTTTTCGAGTAGCGAAAAGCAGAAGAACCATGCGGTTTTGTTGATAGGCCCGCCCATATCGAACGCCAGCATCGCCCCGACCAGGAACGCGGCCCCGAGTTTCATTGACGGCGGAATGGTGTTGAGGATGTGCAGCAGGCCACTCATCACATCGGACATAAACGGCCCGACGAGGTAATAGGTCAGCACGCCGAAGAGCAGCAGCGTAACGAAGGGGATCAGCATCGAGCCGAGCAGCGGTTGCAGGGCTTTGCCGAGTCGTACTTTACGAAACCACAGTACGAAGTAACCGACTGCCAGCCCCAACACCACCGCGCCAAGGAAGCCCGCGCCCGACTGGGTGCCGAGCAGGCCTTTATCGTTGGCGAGATAGCACACCAAAAAAGCCGGGGCAAACGCCGGTTTATCAGCAATCGACGAGGCGATATAAGCGCCCATAATCGGGATCATGAAGGTGAAACCGAGATAGCCTATCGATTCAACCACCCAGGTAAACGATGGTGCGCCTTTCGCCATATCGGTATACGGCAAACCCATTTGCACCAGCATATTGGCGATGGCCACCAGGATACCGCCGCCGATAACGAACGGCAGCGCGGCTGAAACCCCCGCCATCAGATGGCTCATCACGCTACCCTGAACAACCTCCTGCTTTCCAAGCCTCACGCTGTTATCGGCAGTAAACGTCAGCGCTTGGGTCGCTAAGTGAGGGAAAATAGTGTCGATATTTTTTAGCGCCTGTGAGATAGGGATCTCGTAGACCTTTTTACCGACAAAACGCTGCCGATCGTCATTACTGATGCCACGCCCGGTGGCGAGGATCACATAGTCGGCGGCAGCGATTTCCGCATCGCTGAGGCGGTTTTCGACCCCGCTCGAGCCTTGCGTTTCCACCCGAATGGTATGTCCGAGCTGACGTGCCTTTTGCTCCAGCGCTTCGGCGACCATATAAGTGTGAGCGATCCCCGCCGGGCAGTTGGTAATGGCCACAACACGTAATGATGATTCCATAGCCGGTTCCTTTTTATTCGCTGAGCGTCTGATTCAGTAGCGTCAGGATCTGGCTTACATCGCCCTGTTGTAGCTGCTCGATGAAATCGGCATGGATGATTTTGCGGCACAGCGCACCAATCATTTTCAGCTGATTCTCTTCCCCTGCCTGCGGCACACCAATGCAAATCCAGCCGTTGACCGGTTGGCCATCGGCGGCTTGCCAGTCGATGGTTTCCGTTTTGCGGGCGAACAGTATGAAGGGCTGGTTGACGCAGGCATTTTTGCCGTGTGGAACGGCGATGCCGGAGCCGAAACCGGTGGAATGCAGTTTTTCACGCTGCAGCAGCGTTTGCAGAAACACACTTTTATCGCTGACAAAACCACGGGCGTAAGCCATATCCGCCAATTGCTTCAGAATGGAATAGGCAGTATTGCCGCGAATGTTCAGGTTGATGCAGTCGGGAGTGAGGCGCGCCATACGGATATTCCGTCTAAAAAATAGACATCCAGTGTAGCGGTCAGGCGTGGGAAAGCTGACGGGCAATATGTCCGTGGGTGATGACAGAAACAGCGCTAAGTTTTGCGGGACAGCGCACACTCAGGCGTGAAACCTGAGTGTATGCAGAATTAACGCAGGCCGAAATAACGCAGCACGGCGGTCACCACCGCAGCGGCAACAATCACCACAATGAGCGGCATTTTGCGCCAGGCCAGAAACACCGCCACCGCCACGCCGATAACACGCGCACTGCCCGCAAAATGGTTGCCCTCAAAGAAGGTCGCCGCCAGCGCAACTGCAAACAGTAACGTCGTGGCCGCGTCGTTGAGCATCGCCTGAGAGCGGTCAGAAAGTGCCAGCTTGTTACCGAGCTTTGCCCCACCAAAGCGCATCAGGTAGGTTCCGACGGACAGAACGGCGATGCCAGGAATAATCCACAGGATATCAGCCATTATTTTTTCCTCGCGAAAATACCCAGCAGCGACAGCAGAACCGGCACGCCAGCAGGGGTGAACGGCACAGACGCCAGTGAAATCGCGGCCCCGCTGAGTGCGCGAATTAACGTGGTGCGTTTCTTGAGCGCCGGGACGACGAGTGCCAGCAAAATAGCCGGGAATACCGCATCGAGGCCGATGGTTTCCGGGGCGGGCAGCAATTTACCAACGCCGCTGCCCAGCAGAACACCGACCGGCCAAAGGATGGCTATCCCGCAGCCGCACAGCCAGTAGGCGGCTTTACGCTGTTCAGGCGTCGGTTGAGACAGGCCAAACACCACGCTTTCATCATTCATGATATGGCAGCCCAGCAGGCCGATGGCGCGGGTGCCCACCAGTTCACGCACTGCAATACCGAAGGGGATATGTCGGGCGTTCACCAGCAAGCCCGCCGCCGCTGCGGCAAACGGATTACCGCCGCTGACAATTATCCCGAGAAACATAAATTCAGATGCGCCGCCCAGCACCAGCGTAGACAACGCCAGCGGCACCCACAGCGGAAAGCCCCATGACATCGCCAGCGATCCATACGAGACGGCGACCACACCCACCGCCACGCAGACCAGTACGATGGCTTTGATGGTGTCGCCTTTCAGGCAGGAGAGAGAAAGTTTGGTCATCCAGTTTTAGCCATATCGAACGAGTTTCCATTATAATGAACAGTGTTGATTCGTTTTTCAAGTCGAACGATTCGTTCGTTTTATAATATATGGAGCCGTGTATGACACAGCCAATCAGCGTGATCGCCAGCAGCCTGGTGCGTGAACGCCAGCGTACCGGGCTTTCACTGGCGGAGATCGCTCGCCGGGCCGGGATTGCTAAATCCACGCTGTCTCAGCTTGAAGCAGGAAACGGTAATCCTAGCCTGGAAACGCTGTGGTCGCTTTGCGTGGCGCTGGATATTCCATTTGCCCGTTTGCTTGAACCACAGGCACCTACGACTCAAGTGATCCGCCGGGGTGAGGGCACGAAAGTGATGGCCGAACAGGCAAACTATCAGGCGATTTTGCTCGCCACTTGTCCGCCGGGTGCCCGTCGGGATATTTACCTGTTGATGACGCAGCCGGGCGCAGACCGCATTTCTCACCCGCATTCGCCTGGATCCGTTGAGCATATTATTGTCACCCAAGGCCGGGCGATGGTGGGCCTGACCGGCGCGCCGGAAGAGTTAGGTGCAGGTGATTACATCTGTTACCCCGCCGACCGTGAGCATGTTTTCAAAGCGCTGGAAGACGATACTCAGGCCATTTTGATCGCTGAACAGAATTAATGATAACCGCCCTCAATGAGTAGGGCGGTTTTTCGTTTAATTGATTTATTTCTTATATGATTTAAAACAATGGGTGTTATCTCGCTCACGTTGTTGTCTATTTTCATTATCACCTTTCCGTGCTAATCAATATTATCCCTTGTCGGTTTCATTCAATGTCTTTCTGAATGAAATCAAGCGGAATGAATGCAAATCATTCCCTTTTTTAAATACGTTATAACTATAAATCATTCATCGCAAAAATATATTCATGGCGGAAGGTAACGCCCGCTTTATTATTTCCTCAAGGAACGATGTATATGAAAAAAACGGCAATCGCAGTGGCTATCGGATGCTTACTGGTGGGGCATTCGGCTACCGCAAAATCAACTTCGCTCACCGTTGAACAACGTCTTCAATTACTTGAAGATCGACTCATTTCAGCTGAACATCGGGCTGAAAAAGCAGAGCAAGAAGTTCAGGTATTGAGAACCCAGCAAATCACGGCTCGGAAGGAGATCAAGGAAGTACAGGAACGCGTAGTGGTGAAAAGCGAGACTCCGGCAACGGAGACCGCAAAAAACGCCACCACCCCGGCGCTCTCGCTTTCCGGCTACGGTGACCTGAAAATTTACGGTGATGTCGAATTCAACATGGATGCGGAGAGTAAAAGAGGCACGCTGACCAAACTCAACGAAGATAACACCACCGAACAGTGGGACATGGATGGTCGTATCCTGCTTGGTGTTGACGGTATGCGTAAACTGAATGATGGCCGTTATGCTGGCTTCTCCATTCAGCCGTTGGCTGATATGTATGGCAGCATGAACCTTGATGATGCCTATTTTCATTTTGGTCAGGAAAATGACTGGAAAGTGAAAGTGGGCCGCTTTGAAGCATTTGATATGTTCCCGCTCAATCAGGATACCTTCGTTGAGCATTCGGGTAATACGGCCAATGACCTTTATAGCGATGGCCAGGGCTATATTTACATGATGAAAGAAGGGCGCGGGCGTTCCGATGCGGGCGGTAACTTCTTGCTGAGTAAGCAAATTGATGACTGGTATTTTGAATTAAATTCACTGATAGAAGATGGCGCAACGCTTTTTGCTGATAATGATAACGTGAGTGCCAATGGACGCACCTATCATGGTCGTGAGATGGATAAAGAGAAAAATGTTATTTATATGCGCCCGGTCGTTTCCTGGTCTCCGATGAAAGAGCTGGCATTCTCTGCGGCAATGGAATCTAACGTCATTAATAACGCGTATGGTTATACCAATAGCAAAGGTGAGTTTGTCGATCAGTCCGATCGTACCGGGTATGGTTTGACCATGACATGGGACGGTAAGAAAACCGATCCCGAAAATGGTGTCACATTAAATCTCAATACCGCGTATATGGATGCCGATAATGAAGAAGATTTTACTACCGCCGCTAACGCGTTATGGAAAAACTTCGAGCTAGGTTATATCTACGCCCATAATAAAATCGACGATTTTGAAAAAATGGTTTGCGATGAAGACTGTATCATCACCGACGAAGGCACCTATGATATTCATACCATACATGCTTCTTATTTGATTCCAAACGTGATGGATATGAATAACTTCAATATCTATCTGGGAACCTACTGGTCTAAAATCCAGAGCGATGAGAAGATTTCCAGTGATGACGATCGCTACGGCGCACGCGTGCGGTTCAAATATTACTTCTAAAAATGCTTAATACGTTTAAGCGCCTGGTCTCAGGCGCTTTTTACTTTCCGACCCAATTATTCTTTATTTTAAACTTATCTGCCCGGTTATAGCTGAGCGAATAGTTAAACGCGGTTCCATCTTCGAGTTTCGTCACACCCGAGACTTTCAGCATCGGCACGCCTGGCGCGATACCAAGCATGTCAGCCATCTCTTTGGTAAACAGGTCGCCCTCAATCACCGAATTATAGAATTTAATTTTTTTGCCGGTGTAGGTTTCAATATATTCATACAGCGAGCCGCCATCCAGCACCGTATTGGGGATATCGGCAATCACTGCGGCGTTGATCCATGAGTCTTCAATCAGTACTGGCGTGTTATCAATGAGACGTACGCGGCGAATATAGTGCAGAACCTGCCCCGGTTGCGCTTCAAGTTGTTGAGCAATCTCAGGCGTGGCGCACAGCATTTGATGCGTAATGAGCTGGCTGGATATCTTTGCCTGGTGATGGAATTCACGTGAGAAACCGAGAACAGAATCCCCCGCACCATTGTTAAGCATGTACACATCATCGTCGATAACACGGGCAACAAACATCCCTTTCCCGTGAATTCGCTCAATGAATCCTTCTTGCTCCAACAGATGCATCGATTTTTGCAAAGTGACGCGCGTCACGCCATAAATCAGCGCCAGCTCTCTTTCGGAAGGGATCTTCTCCCCCACCTGGTAGCGCTTTTGCAGAATATCGTCTTTGATACTGTTCTTAATTTCGATGTAACGAGCAACCATGTAAAAGGAATCGCTAAGAAAGAAAGGGAGGGCATTGTACCACTGTGGATCGGGATGGGCGTGTTTCCACGCCCTGAAATTTAAGCGTGCTCACTCAATCGGGATTGTGTCCTTTGCATTTCCGCCTTTTCCTCGATCAGCTGTTTTTTCTCCAGCATCTTAAAGAACGGGAAATAGATAACCGTTGAGATAACGACCATACAGCCGGACCAGATTGCGGCCGGGATATTGCCGCCGGTGGCAAAATACGCATTAAGAATAGGGGGCATCGTCCACGGCACCTGCAGCACAGGTTTACCGATAATGCCAAATGACATCAAAAGCCACGAGCAGGTACAAATCACCATCGGCGTGGCGATGAGCGGGATCATCATCAGCGGGTTGAACACCATCGGGACCCCAAAAATAACCGGTTCGTTGATGCAAAACAGCGCCGGGCCAAAGGAGATACGGCCAACCGATTTGTAGTAGCGGCTTTTCGACAGCAGCATCGCCAGCACCAGTCCCATCGTTGCACCGGAGCCACCCGAACAAATAAAGATGGTGTAAAACCCTTCGGCGTTAATGTGCGGTATGGGCTGGTGTGCCAGGTAAGCTTGGGTATTTTCGGCGATAAACGTGAGAAAAATCGGGCTGGTGATCCCTGACAGAACATTGGTGCCATGTATACCGCAGCACCACAGCAGAGAGATTAACCCAACCAGCATTAGCATACCGGGCAATGTATCCAGCCCGTTAACCAGTGGGCTGAGCATCAGCGTGAAAAACGCGTTGATATCAAAATTCAGCACCACGCGCACGAACCAGATAAGCCCCAGGCAGACACAGGCCGGTGCCAGACTGACGAACGATTGCAAAACGGCGGGCGGAACGCCTTCGGGCATTTTGATATACAGCTTGCGCACGATAAAAAAACGCACGATATACACCGTCAATACCGAAAGGATGATGGCGGAAAAAAGCCCGGAGGCACCAAAATTATTAACGTTAACCTGATAGTGGTCGTCGAGTTGCGATAACAGAAACACCGCAACCGTAATGCAGACGCAACTGAGTCCATCCAACGCGTAATGCCTGGCGAGGTTGTAACTGATGCCAATTGCGGCAATCAACCCAATCGCGCCAAAGGTTGCCTGGACCGGAATGCTTAACAGCGTGGCGTAGTCACCGAGCCATGCGCTCCATCCCGGAATGGGCAGATTGGCAATAATCAGGAAAAGACTCCCGGCGATAATAAACGGTAGGGTAAACGCGATCCCGTTGCGCACGGCGACCAGCACCACGTTATTGCCGATTTTCACCAGGATCGGGACGACGCTGTTCTCTAGAAAATGATTCATATTTACTCCCTGTAAATCCCGACGGCGTTACCGTGTGTATTGCGGTAAATAGTTCCAATTGGCCGCCAGATAGTCATGCAGGATCTGTTCTGCCACGGCGACGGAAGGAACCAGGGGATGTGAAGCCAGAGCCAGCAGGGCGGTCGATTTATCGCCGGTCATCGCGGCCTCTACCGTCAATTCTTCAAATGCCTTCACGCTCTGAATAAGCCCCTTGATTGACGCAGGCAGCCGCCCGTAGGCTAACGGGTGCGCGCCGCTGGCATCGATCATGGCATTTGTTTCGATAACCGCGGTATCGGAGAGGTCCGGTGTGGTTCCCTGGTTAGGTACATTCACAACGTGGATTTCGCACTTGTTGTTGTAAATCGAACTGATAATTGAGCAGGCGGTATCAGAATAGAGTGCGCCACCCCTGGCGGAAAGCGCCGCCGGTTTTTCGCACAGACCAGGGTCGCGATAGAGTTCAAACAGGGATTTTTCAATCATCAGTGACTGCTCGCCGCGCGTCATGCCTTGCGCAAGCGTCTGGCATTCGTGTTCCACCGTTTCCCGGTTGAGATAAAAATACTTCAGATAGGAGAGCGGATAGAGTTTTAACGCGCGAATAAACTCCGCGGGCAGGCCAATATCAGGAATGTTTTTGAGCTGATTACTGCCCACGCCCTGAGCCAGTTTCTCAATAAAATCATCGGTCATATCGTGACCGTTGACGGCAATGCGATCGGCGAAGATCAAGTGGTTTAACCCCATGATCCGTGCATAAACCTCATCTCTCTCAACGCCATACGCATGGGCGATATCCCGCAGCATGCTGTTTGCGCCGCTGCAAATACCGAGGGATTTGATGGGGCTGTAGCGGGAAAGCGCTTCGGTAACGATGCCTGCCGGATTGGTGAAGTTAATCAGCCACGCATCGGGGCAATGCTCTTCCATCTTGCGGCATAACGCGAGCAATACGGGAATGGTGCGCTGTGCCTTCATAAACCCGCCTGGGCCGGTGGTTTCCTGCCCCAGAACGCCATAGCGCAGAGGAATTTTTTCATCCTGAATACGCGCCGCAAGTTGTCCCACGCGTATTTGGGTGGTGACGAAATCGGCACCCGCGAGCGCTTCATCCAGATGGGTGGTGAGATGGACGGTCATCTTGATGCCCGCTTTTTTTACCATCCTCTGGGCTAACGCCCCGACTATCTCCAGCTTCTCTTTTCCGGCGTCAATATCGACCAGCCAGTACTCACTGACGGGCAGTTCCTGATGACGACGGATAAAACCGTCAATCAATTCTGGTGTATAGCTTGAGCCGCCGCCGACGGTGACCACTTTGAGTCTTTCCATTGCCTGGTTCTCCATGTGTTAACTGGCGTATGCCAGTTGAGAGGGAACATAGCACAATAGAGAAATCGCCCTGCGCGAGATTAATCACAGAATTGATTTATCAGTGGGAGAGAGTTTGAACAAAGTTCAACCTGTAAGGATGACTTACAAGCTCAAATCGAGGGTGTTTGACAGATCCAGCGCCGCCAACATCATTGTTGTTGTCCTCCCCAATCGTCGAGGAGGACAGGTAGAGAGACTTACTCCAGCCAGAACACTTCTTTTAGTTCCGCGCTCACCGGGCTGTTATCCGGATTTGAGGGCATCACTTCCCCCATGTATTTCCACCAGCGCTGGCAGACATCGGTGCTGGCGACGGCGTTCCAGCGCTCTTCCGACTCAATTTCCACCGTGGCAAATAGCAGGTTGCGGGGCTTATCGAGATAAATGGCGTAATGATGCGCGCCATGCGCTTTCAGCACCGCTTCCAGCTCGGGCCAGATAGGATTGTGGCGACGTTCATATTCCTCATGTGTGTGCGGATGCACCTGCATGACAAAAGCTTTGCGGATCATAATGCCTCCAGATAGAGCTCGCGCACCTCGTCCCGGCTGGCGGTACGCGGGTTGCACGGTGCGCACGGGTCGGCGAGGGCTTTATCCAGCCAGCCTTCGATATCGGCTTTGGTGACGCCGAGTTGACTGAAACCAGACGGAATACCAACCCGGGTGCTGAGATCGCGAATGGCCTGAATCGCCGCCATGCTCGCAGCTTCATCGCTCATGCCGCGGGTGTCGACACCCATGGCGTGCGCCATGCGGGCAAAGCGAGGGACGGCGTTCGGACGGTTAAAGTTTTCGATGACTGGCAGCAGGATGGCGTTGCACACGCCGTGCGGCAGATTGTGTGTGGCCCCCGGCTGATGTGCCAGGGCGTGAACCAGTCCGAGACCGGCGCTATTAAACGCCATTCCCGCCAGATACTGGCCGAACGCCATTTGCTCACGCGCTTCGAGGTTATGACCGTTTTGGACCGCTTCCGGCAACCAGAGCGTAATCAAACGAATCGCTTCCAGCGCATTGGCATCGGTGAGCGGGTGTGCGCCTACGGACACAAAGGCTTCGATGGCGTGCGTCAGTGCGTCCATACCGGTGGCGGCGGTTACCGAAGCCGGGATATCAAGCATCACGCTGGCATCATCCACGGCGATATCCGGGATGATGTTGGCGTCGATGATGACTTCTTTCACCTGGCGTTCGCTGTCGATGATCACCGCGTTACTGGTCATCTCTGCGGCGGTGCCGGCGGTGGTGTTAATCGCCACCAGCGGCACGCCTGGGTTTTTCACTTTGCCGACGCCGGAATAACGGGTCGACGGCCCAGGGTTGGCGGTGAGGATTTTAATGGCTTTGGCGGTGTCGATTGGGCTCCCGCCTCCAAAGGCAATCAGGTAGTCGCAATCTGCGCTTTGATACGCCTGGAAACCCTTCTGTACCAGCGCTTCCGTTGGGTTAGGAAACACTTCATCGAACAGGTGATAAGACATCTGATGGTGATCGAGCGCGGCAAACAGGGTGTCCAGCAGGCCCATTTTGACCAGATGACCGTCGGTGACAATCAGCGCTTTACCCCACTGTTTATCCGCCACCAGATTAACCATATCGCCAATAGCGCCCGCGCCATGCAGACTGATTTTCGGCAGTGCCAACATAAAACTCATGCTTATTCTCCTTAATATTGCTGATTTTACTGCCGGTTGGCATCTGCCACCCGGCGTTAATTCCTTCTTCGTGCCATCACTCTGCGGGTAATAATCGGCAGGGAAATCACGACGATCAGCATCGCGCCGATGATTATCGACATGACGATGCCCGGCACGTTGAGCAGGCTCAGACCAAATGTCACCAGTCCCATCAGGAAGGCGGCGATAATCACACCCACCATGCTGCCGGAGCCGCCAAGAATATTGACCCCGCCGAGCACCGCCATCGTCACCACCGACAGCTCCCAGCCCAGGGCAATGGTTGGTCGCGTGCTGCCCAGACGCGAAGTCAGCAGCACGGCGGCCAGGCCAGACATCAACCCTACCAGCACGAACAAAATCAAATTGTGACGCTTGACGTTAATGCCCGAATACCATGCGCCAGTGGGGTTGTTGCCGATAGCAAAGGTGCGCCGCCCGAAGTTGGTTTTGTGCAGCACGAAGGTGAATACCGCCGCCAGCACGATAAACAACGCAAACTCAAACGACAGTGCGGCCCACACGTAACCCTGGCCGAACCAGGCAAAACTGGCTGGATACTGATTCAGTGCCTGGTCGCCGAGCAGAATGTAAGAGATGCCCCGGAACAGGCTCATGGTGCCGATGGTTATCACAATCGACGACAGATTCAGCCGGGTAACCAGCAGGCCATTCACTAAACCGCACAGCAGCCCAACGGCCAGACCGACGCACACCAGCAGCGGCGTATCCATCCCCGCCGCGGCGCAAAATCCCATCGCCGTGGAGCTGAGGGCAATAATCGCCGCCACCGACAAATCAATCTCACGGGCGATAATCAGCATCGCCATCGGTAGCACGATGATCGCCTTTTCGGTGAAGTTGAAGGTGGCATCCGACAGGTTCCAGATATTGAGAAAATAGGGTGAGGAGAAGGCATTCACCACAAACACCGCCAGCGTGACCGCCAGTAGGAAACCTTCCCAACACGCCAGACGCTGGAAAAGTGACGTCTTCGGGGACATATTTTGTACGGCGTCAGAGGTCAGAATTTTACTCATGATTTCACCGCCTGTTTTTGCCGGGCCAGCGCCGCATCCCGCAGGATCAGACGCCCTTTGCGCTTGTTGCCGCGCTCGTTAAGCACCACTGCAATCACAATCACCGCCCCGGAAATCGCCATTTGCCAGAACGGCGACACGCCGATGACCGGCAGAGCGTTGTTAATCACCCCAAGGAACAGCGCGCCACACAGGCAACCGAGCACCCGTCCGCTGCCACCCATGGTGCTAATCCCACCGATGACGCAGGCGGCGACGACCTGTAATTCGAAGCCGTTTGCCACATCGACATACGCCACCGCAAAGCGGGAAATCCACAGGTAGCCACAGAACCCGGCCAGTGCGCCGGACAGGCAGAAACTGACGAACTGCATTTTTCCGGCGTTGATCCCGGTGTAATACGCCGCCGTGGCGTTACCGCCTGCGGTGTATAACGCCCGCCCGGTGCGGCTGTAGCGCAGGAAATATCCGACGATCAACAGCGCGGCGATGGCGCACCAGCTCAGTACCGGCAGCCCCAATATCGCTGCGCGCGGCAGGCCCAGAAAATCGGCGCTCATCTGGTTGGCATTCACCCAGCCGCCGTTGGAGAGCAGGAAAATAATCCCGCGATAAATGCTCATGGTGCCAAGCGTCACCACAATCGCTGGAATACCGAGTTTCCACACCAACAGTCCATTGATGACGCCCATCAGCAGGCCGAGCAGCGTCGCCAGCGCCAGCAGCGCAAGCACTGGAATATCCGGGTGATGGAAATTAACCAGCGCCACGATCATCCCGCTGAGCGCCAAATTGGCGGCCATCGACAGGTCGATGCCTTTGGTCAGCAACACCATCATCTGGCCGAGGGCGAGAATGATCAGAATGGCCGTATCGTTGAACATCTCGACCAGGTTGCCCGGGGCGATGAACGATGGCGCACGGCTACCAATGGCGGCCACTAACAGCACGATAACCGCCGCCAGCAGCGCTTCGCGGTGTTTGAGCAGAGAGCGCAACATCATGCGGCCTCCTTGCCAGCACCGCTGGCGGCGCTGACGATGACTTCTGCCGTCGCCTCGCCCGCGGGGTATTCCGCCACGATAAGCCCTTCATGCATCACGATAATGCGGTCGGCCATGCCCATCACTTCCGGCAGTTCCGACGACACCATGATCACCGCCAGGCCAAGGTTCACCAGCTCGGACATAAACTGATGCACGGCGGCTTTCGAGCCGATATCAATGCCTTTGGTCGGCTCGTCGAGGATCACCACGTCGGGATGCGTGGCGAGCCATTTGGCGATCACCACTTTTTGCTGATTGCCGCCGGACAGCGTTTCCACTGGCTGTCGCCAACTGGACGCTTTGACCTGCAGCCGCCGGGCGTAGTCATCTGCCAGCCGCCATTCGCGGTCATCGTGCAGAATGCCGTTTGGGTTAAGTGTGCGCAGCTGCGGCAGGCTGATGTTCTGGGCAATGGGTAATTCAATAATCGCCCCCTGCTTTTGCCGCTCTTCCGGTACGCAGACAATCCCGGCGTTAATCGCGTCGGCGGGTTGGTGGAAATGGACGTGGCGGCCGTTGAGGAGGATGTCGCCCGATGACGGTTTCGTGACCCCTGACAGCGCTTGCATCAGCTCGGTACGTCCGGCACCGACCAGACCATAAAAGCCGAGGATTTCGCCTTTGCGCAGGCTGAAATTGATATGCGCAAACTCGGTCGGATGGCACAGGTCTTTTACTTCCAGCACTGTGTCGCCGGGTTCACAGGCCACTTTCGGGAAGGTCTGGGTGATGGCACGCCCGACCATCATCGACACCATTCTTTCTTCGGTTATGTCGTGGATATTGCCCGCGCCAACAAACACGCCGTCGCGCAGAATGGTGTAGTGATCGGCCAGTTCGAAGATTTCATCAAACTTATGCGAGATAAACAGAATGGCTTTCCCATCCTGCTTCAGGCGCTCAACTATCTGATAAAATTCGAGGATTTCGTGCTGGGACAGCGCGGCGGTGGGTTCATCGAGGATAACCACCTGGGCGTCAAACGACAGTGCCCGGGCGATGGCGACCATGTGCCGCTGGGCGATGCTCAGGGTTTTTAGCGTCGCGCGTGGATCAATCTGCACTTCAAGCCGCGAGAGCAGCGCCTGGGCACGACGATGCATTTCCGGCCAGTCGAGTTTCTTCAGGAAGCCCTTACAGACGTACTGCCCGGCGAAAATGTTTTCGGTGACCGACAGCTCATCGAACAGTACGGTCTCCTGATGAATCGCAGTGATACCCACTTTGTGGGCTGAGTCCGGCGTGGGAAGCTGAATGGGGATCGCTTTATAGAGAATGTCGCCCTCGTCGGGCTGATAAATGCCGGTCATCACTTTAACCAGCGTGGATTTTCCGGCACCGTTTTCGCCAATCAGCGCGGTGACTTTTCCGGGCCACAGGCTAAGCTGCACGTTTTCCAGCGCGCGCACGCCAGGAAAGAACTTGCTGATGCCCGTGAGCTGGAGCAATGGGGTAGTTTCGGTCATGTGCGTTCTCCATCAAAAGGGGTCTTGTAGGACGGGTAAGCGGCAGCGCCACCCGCCGTATTACCGGATGGCGCTACGCTTCTCCGGCCTACAAAACGCATCAGAAAATTTTGGAGAACTTATCAATGTTGCTGGCATCGTAAACGAACGGCTTCGCCATCGCGCCGTTACCGTCTGCATCCAGCGTGACTTTGCCGAGTTTGCCCATGCTGGCTTCGGTTTTGGTGGCGGTTCCTTTCACCAGATCGTCCGCTAAATAGGTGGCCGCATAGCCGAGATCGATAGGGTTCCAGATAGCGAAGCTTTTGCTGGCCCCGGATTTAATCGCTCCCGCCATTTCAGATGGCAGCCCCAGGCCGGTCACGTACACTTTGCCGATTTTGCCCTGATCCTTCACCGCCTGCGCCGCCGCCACGATGCCGACCGACGACGGTGAAACGATCACTTTCAAATCCGGGTAGGTTTTCAACAGACCGACCGCTTCGCGGTAGCTTTTATCGGACAGGTCATCGCCATAGGCGACGGTGACCAGATTAATTGATGGGTACTGCGGCAGCACCTTTTTCATCTCCGCAATCCAGATATTCTGGTTGGTGGAGGTGGGCGTGGCGCTCAAAATCGCCACATCGCCTTTGTCGACATTCAACGCTTTCAGCGCATCGGCCGCCAGCTTGACGTTGGTTTCGCCGATCAGTGCGTTATTAGAAGGATTAAGGTGGATCTGACGGCCAGCCTGCGCCACACCAGAATCCCATGACACC
This sequence comes from Scandinavium lactucae, assembly GCF_033843265.1. Taxonomy (NCBI): domain Bacteria; kingdom Pseudomonadati; phylum Pseudomonadota; class Gammaproteobacteria; order Enterobacterales; family Enterobacteriaceae; genus Scandinavium; species Scandinavium lactucae. The sequence goes on along the minus strand of NZ_JAWXRD010000039.1, from coordinate 47,300 downwards.
ACCTTGATCCCACGCTGCATCGCCTTTTTCAGCACCGGCACCAGTGCATCCGGATCGTTGGCCGAAATGGCGATCGCATCTACCCCCTGGGCGATCAGGCCATTCAGCACTTCGATCTGTGCCTCAGCCGTGGTGGTAGTGGGACCGGTATAAATGACTTTAACGTCACCTAACTCTTTTGCCGCTTCCTGCGCGCCAACGTTGGCTGCCTCAAAAAATCCATTTCCCAGCGATTTTGCCACCAGGGCGATTTTGACTTCAGCTAAAGCAGAACCGGACAACGCCAGTGCGGCAACGGTGAGGATCAAGCTTAGTTTTATTTTCATTGCTTTTACTCCACTGAATTGAGTTAGTTGTAGGGATTGCAGGTGTTTTTTCGCCCCGTCTCAGTGAGCGGGGCGCGATGTTGTTATCTGTTATGCGTAAAGCGCTAATGCTGATGCCATCGGGGTCACGTCAAAGCGTTTGCCAAGGGCAATCAGTTCTTCGCGGGTGATGGTCTGTTTCATGCCGCCCATCGAGTAGACCTTCACCAACACTTCAGCCGATTTCTCGGCGGTATCAATTAAGCCAAAGGCTTCATCAAGCGTTGGACCGCTGCCGAACACGCCGTGGAATGGCCACAGCACCAGTGAGTGCTGCTGCATTTCCGTGGCGGTGGCCTGACCGATTTCATCAGTACCCGGCACCATCCACGGCAGAATGCCGACGCCGTCCGGGAACACCACCAGACACTCGGTGCTGCCTTCCCACAGTTTGCGAGTGATGAGCTCAGATTTATTTTCCAGCACGTAGGTCAGGGCGATCAGGTTGGTGGCGTGGCAGTGCATGATCACCCGGTCTTTTCCGTTGGTCGCTTTGATACGTTCGCAGTGGGAAAGGAAGTGTGCTGGCAGCTCAGAGGTTGGCACCGCTTCGTGCGTCAGCCCCCAAAGAATGTGGTAGCCCGCGCCGTCGCTGTCCACTTTCACCACGCCTAAATTCGCGGACGGATCGAGCTGTACGTTGCGGAAAAATTTGCCGGAACCGGTAACGATAAACGGCGTGTTAGCCAGCGCTGGCATCGGCTGGCTGAGCGGAATGTAACGCGGATTCGGGTGGAAATCGGCTTCGAATGGCGCGATATCTGCGGCATCCAGACGCAGGGTCAGGTTACCGCCGTTGCGTTCGTCCCAGCCTTTGAGCCAGGCATCGGTGGTGGCTTTGATCATGCCCTGAACGAACCAGGCGTTGGTGATGGTCTGCATAGTCTTTCTTTCCTTCAAATTGTCGGGTGGCGCTGCGCTTACCCGACCTATCTGTAATGCATAGGCCCGGCAAGCAACGCGCCGCCGGACAGGTTTTTATTTACGCTTTGCTAAAACGCCTTTCTCATAGGCGCGTACGCTGTCGAGCCACTGGCTGCCCGCTGGCGTATCGTTCCGCTGGCAGTACATTTCCCACACTGCCTGCCACGGCAGGCATTTTTGCTCTTCGAGCAGGGCTAAACGTGCGGTGTAATCGCCGTCCAGTTCCAGTTGACGCAGCTCAGCCGTCGGTTCCAGCAGTGCGCGCAGCAGGGCTTTCTTCATGTTGCGAGTGCCAATCACCCATGCCGCGATGCGGTTGATGGAGGCGTCGAAGAAATCGAGGCCGATGTGTACGCGATCAAACAGGTCGTGACGGATGATTTCGCTGGCAATGGCCTGGGTTTCGTCGTCCAGCAGCACCACGTGATCGCTGTCCCAACGTACCGGGCGGCTCACGTGCAGCAGCAGGCGTGGCACAAACAGCATCGCCGCAGAAATTTTGTCGGAGATAACTTCGGTCGGGTGGAAGTGTCCCGCATCCAGACATAGTGCGGTCTGGCGGCTGGTGGCATAACCCATATAGAATTCGTTCGAACCGACGGTGTAGCTCTCAGCACCAATGCCGAACAGCTTGCTTTCCACGGCATCAATGTGGTGCGCCGGGCTCAGTTTTTCGCTGATGATTTCATCCAGCGCGTTCATCAGGCGCTGACGTGGGCCGAAACGGTCGACGGTCAGGTCTTTCATGCCGTCCGGGATCCAGATGTTCATCACCGATGGCGTACCCAACTGTTCGCCGAAATAAGCCGATACGCGGCGGCTGGCCTTACAGTGATCAATCCAGAACTGGCGGATTTCATCGTTGGCGTGGGCCAGGGTGAAGCCGTCGGCGCTCATGGGGTGTGAGAAGCAGGACGGGTTGAAATCCAGCCCCAGCTTGTTAGTTTTGGCCCACTGTACCCAGTTCTTGAAATGTTCCGGTTTGATTTCGTTCCGGCCAACCGGAGTTTCTGATTCCAGGTAAATAGCGTGCAGATTCAGGCGTTTCGGACCAGGGATCAGGCTCAGGGCCTGTTCCAGATCGGCCCGCAGTTCGGTGGCATTACGCGCTTTGCCCGGATAGTTGCCGGTTGCCTGAATACCACCCGTTAATGCGCCGCCTGGGTTTTCAAACCCGCCAACGTCATCGCCCTGCCAGCAGTGCATCGAGACGGGCAGACGGTCGAGTTGACGCAGGGCCTCCTCGACGTCGACACCCACGGTGGCATAACGTTGTTTAGCCAGTTCCCAGGCTTGTTCAAGTTGAGTGGTCATGCGCAAAGCTCCTTGGTCTGTTGTGGCTGAAACTGCGCGACATAGCGGGCAATTTCACTGTTCGGATCCGGGTTAAAGGTGGTCAGTGCGTAGTTGCTGCGCACCACCTTGCGAAATTCGTCAACGTTGCTGAGTTCATCGAGGGTCATCAACTGCACGCCAATATTGCCAAGCGTAGAGGCCTCAATTGGCCCGGCGGTGACGGTGATCCCGCAGGCATCAGCGCAAAGCTGGTTCAACAGTGCGTTCTGGCAACCGCCGCCGACGATGTGTAGCTGTGAAAAAGCGTGGCCGTGCAGGTCTGCAAGCTGGTGCAGCACGCGGGCGTAAAGCAATGCCAGACTGTCGAAAATGCAGCGTGCCAGTTCGGCGGCACTTTGCGGCTCCGGCTGGTGGCTTTCGCGACAGGCAGCCTGAATTTCGAGGCTCATGTTGTCCGGGTTGATAAAACGGTCATCGTTCGGGTTAATCACGAACTGACAGGCAGGCAGTTTCTGCGTCTGGGCGACTAACGCCGCAATATCACTGATGTTTTGCTCTTTCAGCACCCGTTGCAGCAGCCACAGGCCCATGATGTTTTTCAGCACCCGGTAGCGGCCTTCTGCGCCGCCTTCGTTAGTGATGTTGTTTACCAACGCGATGTCGCTGGTACACGGCGTTTTGCTTTCATAGCCCATCAATGACCAGGTCCCGGAAGAGAGGTAGGCCGCGTGCTTGCCCTCCAGCGGGGAGGCGATCACCGCACTGGCGGTATCGTGGCTGGCGACGGCGACCACCGGAATTTGGTTCCCCAGCGGGCAAATCCAGTGCCCGATAACGTTGCCGGGATGCGTCGGCGTACCAAACCAGTCGCGCGGTGCGCCCGCCCAGTTGAGCAGGTCTTCATCCCAGTTGTCGGTGTTGATGTTCACCATTTGGGTGGTGGTCGCGTTGGTGTATTCCCAGTTCATTTTGCCGGTCAGGCGATAGCTGAAATAGTCAGGGATGAGCAGCGCATGGGCGATATTCGCCAGCACGTCTGGCTGTTGTTCGGATAGCGCGCGGAACTGGTAAAGGGTGTTAAACGGCAGGAACTGAATGCCGCTGCGGCGATAGATGTCGGCGCGGCCGAGCTGCGTTTCCGCACGCTGCATTACGCCCTGGGTGCGGCTGTCGCGGTAGGACACCGGCAGGCCAACGCGCTGGCCGTCTTTGTCCAGCAGCACAAAATCCACGCCCCAGGTGTCGATCCCGATGCTGTCGATAAGAATGCCGTCATCGCATACTTTCTGTAGTCCGCAGCGGATCTCAGCTTCAAGACTGTCGATATCCCAGCAGTCTGTGCCGTCCACTTTCTGTAGCGTATTCATAAAACGGTGGATCTCACGCAGTGCCAGGGTCCGTTTTTTGCGGTCGTAACTGGCCAGCATGACGCGCCCGCTGGAGGCACCTAAATCAACCGCCACACAATGGCGAAAACTCATGGCAGGGTCCTTCTGATAGTCATTGCAGACAGTCTGAAGGAGCGCCAGCCTGTCGACCTTCTCACCACTGACAGGGGAAAATGGCGGCTGGCAAGAAAGCAAAGATGAACGTGAGAGGCGTCACACTTTCCAGTAATGAGCCCGCTTCATGCGGATGTGACGCTGAACCCATTTCCTGATTTTTCCTGTCGTTTCTTGAAAAACAGACAGGGTTTGCGTGCTTTGCTGTCAAAAATTCAAGGTGAGAATGGCGGGGGCTGCTTATTATCCTGATAACTTTTCTCATTTCGTGGGGCCATTATGACCGTACTGCACAGCGTGGATTTTTTTCCGTCAGGACATGCACCTGTTGCCATTGAGCCACGGCTGCCACAAGCGGAGTTCCCTGAGCATCACCACGATTTTCATGAGATTGTGATCGTCGAACATGGGACGGGTATTCATGTGTTCAACGGCCAGCCCTATACCATCACTGGCGGGACGGTGTGTTTCGTACGCGATCACGACCGCCATCTGTACGAGCACACCGATAACCTGTGCCTGACCAACGTGTTGTACCGTTCCCCTGACGCGTTCCGCTTTCTGTCTGGTCTGGAACAGCTGTTGCCGCAGGAGCAGGACGGTGTGTATCCGTCGCACTGGCGGGTAAATCAGGCGGTGTTGCAGCAGGTGAGGCAGGTGGTGCAGCAGATGGAAACGCTCGATAGCGGGGACGACATGCATACCATCGCCAACCGAGAAATTCTGTTTATGCAGCTGCTGGTGCATTTGCGGCAGGGCAGTCTGGCGGCGGAGGCGACCAATAACGATGCGCGTCTGAATTTGCTGATGGCGTGGCTGGAAGATAATTTTGCCGATGAAGTGTGCTGGGAAACGCTGGCGGACCGCTTTTCACTGTCGCTGCGTACGCTGCACCGCCAGCTTAAACAGCACACCGGCATGACGCCGCAGCGTTATCTCAATCGTATTCGTCTGACCAAAGCGCGGCATCTGTTACGCCACAGTGACGAAAGCGTCACTGATATCGCATTTCGCTGTGGTTTTGGCGACAGTAATCACTTTTCAACGCTTTTTCGCCGCGAGTTTAACTGGTCGCCGCGCGATATTCGCCAGGGACGCGATACCCTGCTTCAGTAACGCGAGAGCAGTCACCGTTTTATGCTGTAAAAACAGTTAATAATATTCGGTTATTTGCTGTTTGAGGTCTCGCTGTGGTCGCTCCACTTATTCTTCGTAAAGCCGAATTCTTTACGTCACTGCAGCAGGCGGTGGCGGTGGCCGATCGCTATCCGCAAAATGTGTTTGCGGAGCATACCCATGAGTTTTGCGAGCTGGTACTGGTGTGGCGTGGCAACGGGCTGCACATCCTCAACGATCGTCCGTACCGCATCACCCGCGGCGATTTGTTCTACATTCGCGCCGAAGACAAACACTCCTATGCCTCGGTGAACGACCTGGTATTGCAGAACATTATTTATTGTCCGGAGCGATTGAAACTCAACGTCGATTGGGCGGCGCATATTCCTGGTCTGAACGGGATGAACTGGACGCCGCACTGGCGAATTGGCAGCAGCGGCATGACTCTGGCGCGACAGGTCATTACCGCGCTTGAGCAGGAGAGCCATAAAGCCTGTAGTGACGCGAACGAGATGGCTGAGTTGTTATTTGCCCAACTGGTAATGACCTTACACCGGCATCGTTACGCCACCGATAACCTGGCGGCGACCGAAAGCGAGGCGCTGCTCGATAAACTGCTCACCGCGCTGGCGGGTAGTCTGAACCGACCTTTTGCTCTGGACAATTTCTGCGAACAGCAGGCCTGTAGCGAACGGGCGCTGCGTCAGCAGTTTCGTAGTCAGACGGGGATGACCATCAACCATTATTTGCGCCAGCTGCGCATCTGCCATGCGCAGTATCTGCTGGGGCATTCTGAATTGATGATCGGAGAAATCGCGATGCACTGCGGCTTTGAGGACAGTAACTATTTTTCGGTGGTCTTTAACCGGGAGGTGGGGATGACGCCAGGGCAGTGGCGTCATCGGCATAAAAGGGTAGCGTAATCAGTTGGCCATGCCTAAGCCCACGATATTGGCCGCGATAATAATCACCACGCAACCCAGGCTCAGTACGCCCACCGGGCGGCGTCCGGCATTGTTCCACTCTTTCAGGATCAGACCCACCACACCACCGCACAGCACGTAGAAGCTCATGTGCAGCATCCAGCTCATGTAGTCATACTGTGCCGGGATGCGCGCGTGACCCCAGGCGTAGAAGAAGAACTGCAAATACCACATCAGACCGGCAAGCGCGGAAAACAGGATATTGCCGATGATCATCGGTTTTGCCAGCGAGAAGTCCGCTTTTATCGACAGATTTGATTTGGTCGCAAGGCGGATGAAACAGAAACCGAGGTTAATCACCGCGCCGCCGCCCATAATAACGACATAGCTTGGCAAGGCAACGTACAGCGGATCGACGCCGAGAGCGGCGGCGGCTTCATGCATCGGTTTGGCGGCATTCATCGCAAATGACATGCCTGCGGAGAAAATCCCGCACATGACCGCCAGGATCAGACCTTTCTTGAGATTGAACTCTTCAGCCTTGATGCCCATCTTGCGTTCTTTTAGCTGCCCGGCACGGGTAACAATGCCCACGCCGATAACCGCAACCAGCACGCCCAACAGCGTCATCTGCCCACCCTGGGTGCCAATCAACACATCAAACTGACCATTGATGATAGGCGTCATTAGGGTGCCGACAATCAGCGTGATGCCGATAGCGATCCCGATACCCATCGACATGCCGAGGTAGCGCATGGTCAGGCCGTAGTTGATGTTACCGATCCCCCACATAGCGCCAAACAGGAACACTGGCAGCAGCGTAGAGGCATTAAAAGAACCGAAGTATGCCCAGAAATCTGGCAACAGCATGGCGCTGATTGACCAGGGCAGAATCAGCCATGAAACAAAACCACCAATGGCCCACATCGTTTCCCAGGACCAATTTTTAACTTTCTTGAAGGGGGCATAGAAACAGGCTGCACTGGCCGCACCTATCAAATGCCAAAGAATACCCATCGTAATCGCGTGACTCATTTTTTACCCTCATGTTTTACATCGATGATTCTTTCATCTGAAGCATGGAGTATAAAAATCAGCCAGTTGATTAACCTTCGGGCCGCTGCCGTAGAACCCGCAGACCTGGCAAAAAGCGCGTGTTCCCCTTGAGCGGGCTCACAAATTCAGCCACATCACCAAAAGTTATAACCTTATTAAAATTACGGCATTGATAAGCATTTTCAATATCATTTAATTAACTATAATGGACCAACTGCTTACGCGGCGTAACACCTCTGCCGCCCGATGATAATTGGAGATGAATATGAGTTATACACTGCCATCCCTTCCGTACGCGTACGATGCCCTTGAGCCGCACTTTGACAAGCAGACGATGGAAATCCATCACTCTAAACACCACCAGGCCTACGTGAACAACGCCAATGCGGCGCTGGAAAGCCTGCCAGAATTCGCTAATCTGCCGGTTGAAGAACTGATCGCTAAACTGGATCAGCTGCCAGCAGACAAGAAAACCGTTCTGCGTAACAACGCCGGCGGCCACGCTAACCACAGCCTGTTCTGGAAAGGCCTGAAAAACGGTACCACTCTGCAGGGCGACCTGAAAGCGGCTATCGAAAGCACCTTCGGCTCCGTTGAGAAATTCAAAGAAGAGTTCGAGAAAGCAGCCGCCACCCGTTTCGGTTCTGGCTGGGCGTGGCTGGTACTGAAAGACGGCAAACTGGCTGTCGTGTCTACCGCTAACCAGGATTCCCCGCTGATGGGTGAAGCAATTTCTGGCACTTCCGGTTTCCCAATCCTGGGCCTGGACGTGTGGGAACACGCTTACTACCTGAAATTCCAGAACCGTCGCCCGGACTACATCAAAGCCTTCTGGGACGTGGTGAACTGGGACGAAGCAGCGGCACGTTTTGCAGCTAAGAAATAAGACGGCAAAGATAACGCCTGTCTCGCGGCTTTCGGGCTGCTGAAAATAAACCCTGCTGATTCAGCAGGGTTTTTTTATGCCTGTCGCATTTTGCGCAGAATACGTGCAAAAATAGCGAAGATGAGTCTTGAGAGCAGGAGAGGGAAGATGCGATATCCGATGGACGTGTTTACGGGCAGCGTGCAGCAGTATGACGGTAGCCGTCCCAGCGCGATTGCAAAACGGCAGGTCGATGGCGAGCTTGAACTCACAGACCGGGGTCTGGTGGGCGATGAGCAGGCGGAAAAGAAAATTCACGGCGGCCCTGACCGCGCGCTGTGCCACTATCCCCGTGAGCATTATGCCGAGTGGGCGCGGGAGTTTCCCGAACAGGCAGACCTGTTCTGCGCCCCGGCATTTGGCGAGAATCTCTCCACGATCGGGATGACGGAAAAGACCGTATTTATCGGGGATATCTACCGCTGGGGTGAGGCGCTGATTCAGGTCACGCAGCCACGCTCACCGTGCTTCAAGCTCAATTATCACTTCGGTATTAGCGACTTGTCTTCGCTGATGCAGAGCAGCGGCAAAATGGGCTGGCTGTATCGGGTAATTGTGGCGGGAAAGGTCTCGACGGAACAGCCGCTGGAACAGGTGTCGCGCCTAAGTGATGTGTCAGTGTATGACGCGGCGGCGATTGCGTGGTACACGCCGTATGACGATGAACAGTACCGTCGGTTGCTGTCTGCGGCAGGATTGTCGGTGAGCTGGACGCGAACCATGCAGAAGCGGCGTCTGAATGGGCAGATTGAAGATAATTCGCGGCGGCTGTGGGGGAAATAATTTCCCCCACACCCCTTAACCTCGTTTGTACAATGGCAGCCACAGGGTCAGACGTAAGCCGCCCAGCGGGCTGTCATCTGCCTTCACCCAGCCGCGATGCTGCTGGATAGCGGTTTCAACGATCGCCAGACCCAGACCGGTGCCGCCGGATTCGCGATCGCGGGCTTCATCGGTGCGGTAGAATGGACGGAAAATCTGTTCTCTGTCTTCAGGGCTTACGCCCGGCCCGTCATCATCCACGTTAATGGTGATGCCGTCTTTATCCACCGAGAAGCTGACTGAAATTTTGGTGTGCGAATAGCGCAGGGCGTTACGCACGATATTTTCAAAGGCACTTTCCAGCGCATTCGGATTACCGTACAGCGGCCACGGGCCTGGTGGATACTCGACGGTGAAAGATTTACCGACCTGTTCGGCCTCAAACGCAGCGTTATCCAGCACTTCACCCCACAGCTGATTGGCCTTCAGATTTTCGCTTACCAACGCGTTTTTCGACTGATTGCGCGACATCACCAACAGGTCGTTGATCATACTATCCAGACGATGCGCTTCCATTTCGATACGCTCCAGCTCTTTGCTCTCGCCGGTACGACGGCGCAGCAGAGCAGTCCCCAATTGCAGACGCGTTAACGGCGTGCGAAGTTCGTGGGAGATATCAGAAAGCAGACGCTGGTTGGCGGTCATCATTCTTTCCAGCGCGGTCACCATCTGGTTAAAGCTCGAACCCGCAGCCAAAAATTCCTGCGGCCCAGACTCCAGTTCCGGATGCTGTCTCAGGTTGCCCTGGGCGACCTCATCGGCGGCATTTTTCAACTTACGGGCAGGTTTGGCGAGGCTCCACGCCAACCATAACAGCAGCGGTGAACTCACCAGCATGGTGACTATCAGCAGCAACAGCGGACGGTCAAACAGCAGGTTAATGAAATCGGATTGCGAGGTGCTTGCCGGGCGAATCAGGTACAGCTGGTAGTTGTCCTCCCCGTCTCTGACGGAGAAGGGACCAACCATTTCGAGGCGTCCATAGCGTTTTTTCTGCGGATGGTCGGCATTATCAGACTGGCCGATAAAGTTACGAATGATCTGCATTTCATTGCGATCAGCGCCGATCACGCGGCCTTCGCTGGTTACCAGCAGCAGGCGTTGTCCCGGAGGAGCCCATTTGTCGATAGCGCGAAACAGGCGTCGCCACCACATCAAATCGTTGGGCGGATCGTTCGCCAGTTCGGCTTCAACATGTTGCTCAATCATCAAGCCCTGGCGCTGCTCGCTATCGAGCAGTTCCGTCATCTGGCGTGAATCGAGTTTGGGCAACATCAATACCAGCATCAGCACCAGTGCCAGGGTTAACCAGAAAATGGCAAAGATGCGAGCAGTCAAACTTCCTATCATGAAGCGGACACCATCAGATAGCCGCGGCCACGCAAGGTTTTAAACCACGGATGACCGTCTTTCCGTTCCGGCAGCTTACGGCGCAGGTTGGAAATATGCATGTCGATAGCACGGTCAAACGGGGTTAAGCGTTTACCCAGCACTTCCTGGCTCAAATGTTCACGAGAAACCACCTGGCCGAGATGTTGCGCCAGCAGGTACAGCAGCGTGAACTCGGTGCCGGTCAGTTCCAGGGTGGTGCCATCGAAGCTGGCTTCCTGACGGCCAGGATTGAGGCTCAGAGAATCGACTTCGAGGTTTGGTGAACTGTTTTCGCTGGATTGCTGCTGCTCGCTCCAATGGGAACGGCGCAGAATCGCGCGAATTCGGGCGACCAGTTCACGGTCGTTAAACGGTTTAGGCAGATAGTCGTCTGCGCCCAGCTCAAGGCCGAGGACGCGATCTAATTCGCTGCCGCGCGCGGTCAGCATAATGACCGGTGTCTGGTGTGTCTGGCGAAGCTCTTTAAGGGTATCAATGCCGTTTTTCTTTGGCATCATTACGTCGAGCAAAAGCAGGTCGATGCTGTCATCCAAAAGCGCCAATGCCTGTTCCCCATCATGAGCAACCAGAACATTGAAGCCTTCCATGTCGAGCAGCTCCTTTAACAGGGAGGTGAGCTCCCGGTCATCATCAACTAACAGGATTTTATTCATTGATTAAATACCTCCGAGGCAGAAATTACGTCATCAAGGCGCGCTAATCCATGACTTTACGTTGTTTTACACCCCCTGACGCATGTTTGCAGCCTGAATCGTAGACTGGCTCTCGTTGAATCGCGAAACAAACGTACTTGGGAGCAATTGATGCGCAATGTTATCGCTGCCGTCATGGCCTCAACGCTGGCGCTAAGTGCGAATAGCCAGGCCGCTGAAGTCGTTACCAGCGTTAACTGGACCCCAAATGACGGGGCGACGCAAGGCAGTCATCAGAGCCATATGTTTGACGGCATAAGTTTAACCGAAGATCAGCGTCAGCAGATGCGGGATCTTATGCAACAGGCACGACGACAACAGCCGCCGGTTAATGTTAGCGAAATGGAGACAATGCATAAGCTTGTCACCGCAGACAAATTTGATGAAAACGCTGTCCGTGTTCAGGCAGAGAAAATGGCGCAGGAACAGGTTGTCCGCCAGGTCGAAATGGCCCGGGTTCGCAACCAGATGTATCGCCTGTTAACGCCTGACCAGCAAGCGGTTTTAAATGAACGACACCAGCAACGAATGGATCAGTTGCGTGAGGTTGCCAGGATGCAAAAAGGTTCAGTCTTAATGCTGTCCAGTAGTAGCAATACCCATAGTAACCAGTAATAAACCCTGTTTTCCTTGCCATAGACACCATCCCTGTCTTCCCCCTCATGATGAGGGGGTTTTTTTTGCCTTTTTTCCATCAAATGTCATTAATCACATTCCGCTATACTACCCGCAGAAAAGAGCAGGAGTATTTATGAATCAATCCTATGGCCGCCTGGTCAGCCGGGCTGCAATTGCGGCGACGGTCATGGCGTCGGCGTTACTTTTGATTAAGATTTTTGCGTGGTGGTACACCGGTTCTGTCAGTATTCTGGCGGCACTGGTCGATTCGCTGGTGGATATTGCCGCTTCCCTGACTAACCTGTTAGTGGTGCGCTATTCGCTGCAACCGGCGGATGAAGAACACACCTTCGGGCACGGTAAGGCGGAATCTCTGGCGGCGCTGGCGCAAAGTATGTTTGTTTCCGGCTCGGCGTTATTCCTGTTCCTGACCGGTATCCAACATCTGATTGCGCCTGAGCCGATGCGCGATCCCGGCGTCGGGATGGCGGTCACGGTCGTGGCGCTTATCAGCACCATTATTCTGGTGACCTTCCAGCGCTGGGTGGTACGCAAGACGCAAAGCCAGGCGGTGCGCGCAGATATGCTTCATTATCAGTCTGATGTTATGATGAACGGTGCGATTCTGGTGGCGCTTGCGCTGGCATGGTACGGCTGGCATCGTGCCGATGCCCTGTTTGCATTGGGGATTGGCATCTATATTTTATATAGTGCGTTACGTATGGGGTATGAGGCAGTACAGTCGCTTTTAGACCGCGCACTCCCCGATGAAGAACGTCAGGAAATCATTAGCATCGTCAGTAACTGGCCGGGGGTCAGCGGTGCGCATGACCTTCGAACGCGGCAGTCAGGGCCGACCCGCTTTATTCAGATTCATTTGGAAATGGAAGATAACCTGCCGTTGGTTCAGGCGCATATCGTGGCTGAACAGGTGGAGCAGGCAATATTGCTACGTTTTCCGGGTTCTGATGTGATTATTCATCAGGATCCGTGCTCGGTGGTCCCGATGGGGCGACAGGGCTTCTTGGACTTTCGTAATTCGTTGTAAAAATGTGGGTCGGATCGGCATTTTTTGGATAAATTACCGCCATTTGGCCTGACCTGAATCAATTCAGCACGAAGCTCTTGATATACTATTTCGCATAGAGTCGATCTCTCCCATCGTCGGGGGCGCTTCGGGCAACAGAATTATTTTTAGCATTCCTAAGTTCAGAGGTAGTCATGATTAAGAAAATCGGTGTGTTGACAAGTGGCGGTGATGCCCCGGGCATGAACGCCGCCATCCGTGGTGTTGTGCGTGCAGCTCTTTCAGAAGGTCTGGAAATTTTTGGTATCTATGATGGCTACCTTGGACTGTATGAAGATCGTATGGTCCAGCTTGACCGTTACAGCGTCTCCGACATGATTAACCGTGGCGGCACCTTCCTGGGGTCAGCGCGTTTCCCTGAATTCCGTGAAGAACACATCCGTGAAGTGGCTATCGAAAACATGAAAAAGCGCGGTCTCGACGCGCTGGTGGTCATCGGCGGTGACGGCTCCTATATGGGGGCAAAGCGCCTGACCGAAATGGGCTTCCCGTGCATCGGTCTGCCAGGCACCATCGATAACGACATCAAAGGCACTGACTACACCATCGGTTACTTCACCGCGCTGGGTACCGTCGTTGAGGCTATCGACCGTCTGCGTGACACCTCCTCCTCACACCAGCGTATTTCGATCGTTGAAGTGATGGGCCGCTACTGTGGCGATCTGACTCTGGCGGCAGCGATTGCTGGTGGCTGTGAGTTCGTCGTCGTGCCGGAAGTGGAATTCAGCCGTGATGACCTGGTGGCTGAAATCAAAGCGGGTATTGCCAAAGGGAAGAAACACGCCATCGTCGCAATCACCGAACATATGTGCGACATCGACGAGTTGGCGAAGTACATCGAAACCGAAACCAAACGCGAAACCCGTGCGACCGTCCTCGGTCACATTCAGCGTGGGGGTTCTCCGGTGCCTTACGACCGTATCCTCGCTTCCCGCATGGGCGCGTATGCTATCGATCTGCTGCTGGAAGGCTTTGGTGGTCGTTGTGTCGGTATCCAGAACGAAAAACTGGTTCACCATGACATCATCGACGCTATCGAAAACATGAAGCGTCCGTTCAAGTCTGAGCTGCTGGATTGCGCGAAAAAGCTGTACTAAGCGCTGACCGACAGTGAACCGCATCTGAATCCGTAATCCCCTGGGGGTTGCGGATTTTTTTATGCGCCAGGCGCTATGCCGGGGCGCACAAGTATTGGGTTGTAACCTTTAAGGAAATCGACAATGTCACTGTATAGCGAAACCAAAGCGCAGTTTATTCATGGCCTGCAGAGTCTGAACGCTGTTCTCGAAAAGAGCGCGGTCTGGGCAAAAGAGCAGGGCGTTGAGGAAGCGACGCTGTTGGATGCCAAACTGGCGGACGATATGTTCCCTCTGAAACGTCAGGTGCAGGTCAGCTGCGATATGGCGAAGCGCACCGTTGCCCGTCTGGCCAACGTCGACGCCCCGGTGATGGATGATAACGAAAGCACCTTCGCACAGCTGCATGAACGTATCGCGGCCACCGTGGCCTTTATGAAAAGCGTGCAGGATTCCCAACTGGATGGCGACGACGAGCGTCCAGTTATGGTGCAGGCCCGTGAGCATCAATTGCACTTCACCGCCCGCAGCTACGTGTTCCAGTTCGCTGTGCCTAACTTCTATTTCCACACCACCACGGCTTACGGCATTCTGCGTCAGGCCGGTGTGCCACTGGGTAAACGCGATTTTTTGGGTAAGATTCAGTAAATCCCCGCCCAAAACGAAAAAGCCTTCTCACAGAGAAGGCTTTTTTTATGCGACAAGGCGATTACTCGATGTCGAGTGCATCTTCCGACAGGATGATACCGGTGTTATCGGCATACAGATGGTCGCCGGAGAAGAAGGTAACGCCGCCGAAATTGACGCGCACGTCGCTTTCGCCGATGCCTTCACCTGCAGCACCAACCGGGATAGCGGCCATGGCCTGAATGCCGATGTCCAGCTCTACCAGATCGTCCACCTGGCGCACCGCGCCGTAGACCACCATACCTTCCCACTCATTTTGCACCGCCAGACGCGCAAGGTCGGCATCAATCAATGCACGGCGTACGGAGCCACCGCCATCCACCAGCAGGATGCGGCCACGACCGTTCTGTTCGAGTAGATCGTATAGCAACCCGTTATCCTCGAAACATTTCACCGTGATAATTTGTCCACCAAACGACGACCGTCCGCCAAAATTGGAGAACAGCGGTTCAACGACATTGACATCTTCCTGGTAGATGTCGCAAAGCTCGGATGTATCGTATTTCATAGGCTTAACGTTCAGTTGCAGCAGGTGATTTCAGTATATCGTGCTAAGTGCATTGTTGGCAAAATCATCAATTGTTAATTGATATTTGTCAGTTAAGCAAACAGGCGGCTGAACACGATCCCAATCACAAACAAAAGGTTAGTCAGCAGGGCTGCTTTTACCGTGCGTTCAAGCATCGGGGGCATGTCAGCGGGTTGGTGATGGGTCATCACGAAGCGGGCCTGTTTGACCAGTAGCGGCAGGGCGAGAATAAATAGCCAGCCCCACAGACTGTGCAGCGCCAGCAGGTTAAACAGCGCAAGGCACAGCGGGGCACCCATCAGCAGCAGGGTGTGATAACGACGGGCGTTAACCGGCCCCAGACGTACCGCCAGGGTGTTCTTGCCGTTCTCACGGTCGCTGTTGATATCACGCAGGTTGTTGATGTTCAGCACTGCGGTTGCCAGCAGGCCGCAGGCGGTGGCAGGCAGGAAGGTCACGGCTTCAAGGGTGTGCGCCTGCAGATACCAGCTGCCCATCACGCTGAGCCAGCCGAAGAACATCAGTACCGAGATATCACCCAGGCCGATATAACCGTAGGGGCGAGTGCCGACGGTATAGGTGATGGCGGCGATTATCGACACCCCGCCGAGCACCAGGAAACCGATAAAATCGGCCACTGACTGATAAGCGGTAAACAGTAATGCCAGACCCGACAGACAAATCAGCCCCACCGTGACGATCAGCGCTTTTTTCATCTGCTGTTGGGTAATCACGCCTTTTTGCATTCCGCGCAGTGGCCCAATCCGGTCGGGCTTATCGCTGCCTTTGACCGCATCGCCATAGTCGTTTGCCAGATTGGAGAGGATCTGCAGTAGCCCGGCAGTCACTAGCGCCAGCAGCGCAACCAGCGGGTTAAAATGCCCTTGCCACCAGGCCAGCGCGGTGCCGACCACAATGGCGGCAAACGCCAACGGTAACGTTTTTGGGCGCAGGCTTTCCAGCCACGCCTGGGTACGACTCAGAGATTGTTCTGTCATTGTTCCAGCCAATAAAAATGGGGGCTCAAAGCCCCCATCAACGATGATGAAAATGCATTTACCGCGATTATAGGATAAAACGGCTCAGATCTTCATCTGCCACCAACGCATCGAGATGTTTACTCACATACTCAGCATCAATGGTAACGCTTTGACCATTCATCTCACTGGCATCATAGGAGATGTCTTCAATCAGACGTTCCAGCACGGTGTGCAGGCGACGAGCCCCGATGTTCTCAGTGGTTTCGTTGACCTGCCACGCGGCCTGAGCGATGCGCTTGATACCCTCTTCCGTAAACTCGATGCTGACCCCTTCGGTGGCCATCAGCGCTTTGTACTGCACGGTAACGGACGCGTTTGGCTCGGTCAGAATGCGCTCGAAGTCATGGGTGGTCAGTGCTTTCAGCTCAACGCGGATCGGCAGACGACCCTGCAATTCTGGGATCAGGTCAGACGGGCTAGCGACCTGGAACGCACCGGAGGCGATAAACAGAATGTGATCGGTTTTCACCATCCCGTGCTTGGTGGACACGGTGCAGCCTTCAACCAGCGGCAGCAGGTCGCGCTGTACGCCTTCGCGGGACACGTCCGGGCCGGAGGAATTTCCACCGCGCTTACAGATTTTGTCGATTTCATCAATGAAGACAATACCGTGCTGCTCCACTGCTTCGATAGCGTCCTGCTTCAGCTCTTCCGGGTTCACCAGCTTGGCGGCTTCTTCTTCAATCAGCAGCTTCATCGCGTCTTTGATTTTGATCTTACGCGGTTTCTGCTTCTGGCCGCCCAGGTTCTGGAACATGGACTGCAGCTGACTGGTCATCTCTTCCATGCCCGGAGGGGCCATGATTTCAACGCCCATCGGTGCCGCGGCGAGATCGATTTCGATCTCTTTGTCGTCGAGCTGGCCTTCACGCAGTTTTTTGCGGAATGCCTGACGGGCAGCAGATGGCTCCTGCTGTGCTTCTGCCTGGCCCCAGTTGTTTTTGGCCGGTGGGATCAGCACGTCGAGAATACGCTCTTCCGCCATTTCTTCGGCGCGATAGCGGTTTTTGTCGATCGACTGCATGCGCACCATTTTGACGGCGGCATCGGTCAGGTCACGAATAATCGAGTCGACTTCTTTCCCGACATAGCCCACTTCGGTGAACTTGGTGGCTTCAACTTTGATGAACGGCGCGTTGGCGAGTTTCGCCAGGCGACGAGCGATTTCGGTTTTACCGACGCCGGTTGGGCCGATCATCAGAATGTTTTTTGGGGTCACTTCATGACGCAGCTCTTCGTCGAGCTGCATACGACGCCAGCGGTTACGCAGGGCGATAGCCACAGAACGCTTGGCAGCGTCCTGGCCGATAATGTGTTTGTCGAGTTCGCTGACAATCTCGCGTGGGGTCATTTCAGACATAGGAGATCCTTACGCTTTAGAAGGTAATTCTTCGATGGTGTGGAAGTGGTTGGTGTAGATGCAGATATCGCCTGCGATCCCCAACGCTTTTTCCGCAATTTCACGCGCGCCGAGCTCGGTGTTTTCCAGCAGCGCACGGGCGGCGGCTTGGGCATACGGGCCGCCGGAGCCAATGGCAATCAAATCGTTTTCAGGCTGCACCACATCGCCGTTACCGGTGATGATAAGCGAGGCATTTTCGTCGGCAACGGCCAGCAGCGCTTCGAGCTTGCGCAGCATGCGGTCGGTACGCCAGTCTTTGGCGAGCTCCACCGCGGCTTTTACCAGATGCCCCTGATGCATTTCCAGTTTACGCTCGAACAGTTCAAACAGCGTGAAGGCGTCCGCAGTGCCGCCCGCAAAACCGGCGATCACTTTGTCGTTATACAGACGGCGTACTTTTTTCACGTTGCCTTTCATGACGGTGTTGCCAAGCGTGGCCTGACCATCACCGGCGATAACGACATGACCGTTACGGCGAACACTAACTATTGTTGTCACGAGAGGACCCCCTGGGTGTACAGAATACAGGCCCCGCACGTTGTACGGGGCAGAATGCATTTATAAATGGGGGGGATTTTGGGGGTTTCAACCCCCAGAGGCGAGACGAATGCAGTTTGCGTGGCCGGCAATCTTCAGACGGGAGATAGTGCCATCGGCGTTATCTTTGCCTTTCACCGGGCCAATGACCACGCGATTCCAGCCATTATTGGTGGTGATGCGAGAGTCAAAACCTTCAAACGCCAGCTGCGCACGAACGGTTTCCGCCTGATCGGCACCTTTAAACGAACCGCACTGAATCATCCAACGACGTTCGTCTTTTTTCTCAGCGGTCTGTTTTGCGGGTTCCGGTTCACGCGTCACCGGGGCGGCCTGCTGCGTTTTCGGCTGGCTGGCGGTGGTATGCGTCGGCGTTTGCAGCAGATCCTGATACGGCTGTGTGCTTTGCTTCGGCTGTGTTTGTGTCTGACGCGGTTGGCTCTGCGCCGTGCGAGTCTGCGGCTGTTCGCTCACGCGAGGCTGCGTGCGCGGGGCCTGAACCGGCTGGGTTTGCGACCACTGCTGTTGCTGCTGCGCCTGCTGTTGCAGACGCTGACGTTGCAGCGTTTGCTGACGCTGTTCCGGAGTTTGTTCGTTCCACGGCACTTCGGTCAGCTGCGTCGGTTGCTGGCGCATATCGGCCTGCATCTGTGCTAACAGCTGGCGCTGCTCATCGGTCAGCTGGTTGGCATTCTTCACTTCGCCACCCGCAGACGGCTCCGTTGGCGCACGCACGCCTGGCTGCCGGCTTTCCAGTTCTTTAATGTAACGCCAGCGTTCTTCCGGCTTCGGCGGCAGGCCATTACCCGTCGCCTGACGGCCCTGGAGGGCTTCCGCTTCTTCTTTCTTGTGATGGGTGATGAAGTACAGGCCGCCGATGAAGGCAACCAACACAGCCGCTGCAATAGCGACCATGGCTGGTGAGACAGCAGGAAGGCTACTTTGTTTTTTCCGTGAGTTCCGCGAGGGACTCTTTTTTCGCCGCGAAGCAGCAGGTTTGCTGCGGCTTACATAATCTCGTTGTGCCACTGTCGTTTCGCTGTATTTATTCGTTCGTCAGCCCGCCATGTTACTTAAGCGGCGGGGCTTTGACCAGAAGCGCTAGTCTGAAAGCCATTTAGTTTAAGGCTTATTTTTTGTGGTACTACCGCGAATCACCAGTTCACAGTCGAGCAGGCGGGAACCGCTGCTCACATTCTGACCGCTCAGCTGATCGAGCAACAGCAGCATGGCTTCGCGGCCGATAGCAAAACGCGGCTGCGAAACGGTGGTCAGCGGTGGATCACAAAATTCAGACAGGGAAATGTTATCGAAGCCGATAATCGACAGATCGTCCGGCACTTTCAGGCCACGACGTTTCGCCAGCGATAGAGCGCCCAGCGCCATGATATCGCTATGGCAGAAGACCGCCGTCGGTGGCTGTGGCAGCGCCAGCAGTTGTTCGAGTGCATTAGCCCCGGCTTCGTAAGTGAAGTTGCCCCGCGCGATATAGTGCGGGTCAACGGTAATCCCGCAGCGCCTGAGCGCCTGCACGTAACCCTGTAAACGATAATGGCACAGCGGCATCTCTTCCGGCCCGGCAATACAGCCGATGCGCTGATGCCCCAGCTCGTACAGGAAATTCACCGCATTAAACGAGGCGGTCAGGTTATCAATGTGAACCGTCGGCAGTTCAAGCTCAGGCGCAAATTCGTTGGCCATGACCATTGGCGGCAAATTCCGTTGCTCTTCAATGCTGGCGTCAAACGGCAGGCGCGAACCCAGCAGCAGCATGCCGTCGATTTGTTTGGTGATAATGAGGTCGATGAAGGTTTTTTCCTGCTGATTCTGATGCGCGCAGTCGCCAATCAGCACCAGATATCCCTGCTCAGCCGCGGTGATTTCGATACCACGGATAATTTCACTGAAGAAGGGGTCGCAGATGTCCGGCACAATCACCAGGATGGTTCTCGACTCGTTGCGCTTCATGTTCCGGCCCATCGCCTGAGGAAAATAACCCACCTCCAGCGCGGCTTTTTCCACCTTATTGCGGGTGGCCTGTGACACTTTGTCGGGATTCATCAATGCCCGGGAAACGGTTGCCGTAGAGACATTCGCTTTCTGGGCGACATCCTTCATGGTTGCCGAAACAACCTCATTTTTGGACTTCACCTGGGTTCTCCTCGCTGACGGGGGCAGAGACTTCCACTGTCTCTGACAACAGTCTCTTTTTTATCAGAGAGTAAGTCAGGAGAGTTACAGAAATTTCATGAAAATTGTGACGGATGCTGAATTTTTCGATCTGTCTCGCAGCACAAAGGGTTAGCCTTCGATCGGGTCCACATCGAGCACCCATTTCACTTTTCGTGAAGCGGGCAGGGTATTAATTAACGCCATCGCCCCGCTGACAATATGCTGTAAACGCAGGCGTGACGGGTGTTGCAGCACAATTTGCCAGCGCCAGCGGCCACCGCGTTTGGGGGCCAGCGCAGGCACCGGGCCGAGTAGCCACAGTTTGTCATCCACCAACGGACTGGCCTGAATCAGGTTACGCAGCTGCTGCAAAAACAGCGGGGCTTCCTGATTATTGTGATCTTCCGCGCGAATCAGCACATGGCTGGTCCACGGCGGCAGCTGCAGCGTCTGACGCTCCGCCAGCGCCTGCTGGGCAAAGGCGTCATAGCCCTGATGCAGCAGGGTTTGCAGCAGCGGATGTTCCGGGTGATGGGTTTGCAAAATCACTTCGCCCTGCTTTCCGGCGCGGCCCGCACGGCCTGACACCTGGGTGTACAGCTGCGCGAACCGCTCGGCGGAACGGAAATCGGCTGAGAACAACGCGCCGTCCACGTCCAGCAGCGCCACCAATGTCACATCCGGAAAGTGGTGGCCTTTCGCCAGCATCTGAGTGCCAATAAGAATTCTCGCCCCGCCGCGATGCACTTCCGCCAGATATTGCTCCAGCGCGCCTTTGCGGCTGGTGGTATCCCGGTCAATCCGCGAAATCGGTACATTGGCAAACAGCGGGGTCAGCACTTCTTCCAGCTGTTCGGTGCCTAACCCTACCGGCACCAGATGGGTCGAGCCGCAGGATGGACACTGGCGTGGAATCGGGCGCTGGCTGTCGCAATGGTGGCAGCGCAGGTGGCGATGGGTCTGATGCAGGGTGTAATAGCTGTCGCAGCGCGGGCATTCCGCAATCCAGCCGCATTCATGGCACAGCAGCGTGGGGGCATATCCGCGTCGATTAAGGAATAAGATGACCTGATTATCGGCCTGCAGATGCTGGCGCATCCGGCTAATCAACGCCGGAGAAAGCCCGGCCTGCAATTGCTGACTCTTCAAATCCAGTACGTGCTGGTTCGCCGGACGCGCGTTTCCGGCACGTTTGGTCAGCTTGAGCTGATGATATTTGCCCTGACGCACGTTGTGCAGCGTTTCCAGCGCCGGTGTGGCTGAACCGAGAATAATCGGAATTTGCTCATTATGCGCGCGCCAGACCGCCAGGTCGCGGGCGTGATAGCGCCAGCCTTCCTGCTGTTTGTAGGAGCTGTCATGCTCTTCGTCGATGACGATCACCCCGAGATTTTTGAACGGGGTAAATAAGGAAGAGCGGGTGCCAATCACGATCCCGGCTTCGCCGTTCTTCGCTTTCAGCCAGGCCGACAGACGTTCGCTATCGTTCAATTGGGAGTGCAACACTTCGACCGGGGCATTAAAACGTTCACGAAAACGGGCAATAGTCTGCGGCGTCAGGCCGATCTCCGGCACCATCACCAGCGCTTGCTTGCCCTGCGCCAGTACATTTTCCAGCACGCTCAAATAGACTTCCGTTTTACCCGAGCCGGTAACGCCCGCCAGTAGCCACGCAGAAAATTTATCCGATGCGCTGTGGATAGCGCCGACCGCGGTGGCCTGCTCAGTATTAAGGCGCAGACGCTCGCCGGTGACCGCGTAGCCGTTGCGCCAGTCTGAAATATCAGCTACCTCACTGGCTAAATCGCAGTAGCCTTTTTTACGTAACGCTTGCAGGGCGGCATCGTTAAACTCGAGTTCAGCCACCTGATGACGCCAGATTTTGCCCTGCCGCAGCGCGGCTAAGGCCTGTTGCTGCTTCGCGGAACGCTTGAGGGTGTGGATATCCACCGCCTGACCCTGTTCCGTCGCAAACCAGTACCACAGCGGCGCAGCGCTGGCGGGTTTCCCCTGACGCAGCAGAATCGGCAAGGCGTGAAACATGACATCGCCAATCGGATGATGATAATACTCCGCCGCCCATTGCAGCATGCGCCAGACGGCAGACGAGTAGACCGGTTCATCATCCAGCACTTCCACCACGCTTTTCAGGTCGGACAGCGGTAGCTCGCTGTTATCGCTGACGGAGACCACAATCCCCACGCGCTCCTGCTGCTTGCCGAACGGCACGCGCACGCGACATCCGGCCTGAGCGTTGATGCCTTCGGGCAACAGATAGTCAAAGGTGCGTGGCAGTGGAACGGGCAGGGCAACGTGTGCGACGGGCATCGAATCTTCCTGACTTGAAAAGGAGCGCGTTAGTATACACATTACACTAAGGCGATGAGCGGATCAGTTTGCAACCCCTGGTTAAATTCTGTATGATTCGCCGCCTTTGATGCGCATTTGTGGTATCAAAAGGCCTATACTATTAACTTCACGCGGTGTCTGGCGTTAGGGCTGGAAGAGCGGCGTGGCCTTCACTGAGGTTTCCCATGAAAAAAGGTATTCACCCAAATTACGCAGAAGTTACTGCAAACTGTTCTTGCGGTAACGTGATGACCATCCGTTCTACCGTTGGTCACGATCTGAACCTGGACGTGTGCGGCAAATGCCACCCGTTCTACACTGGTAAGCAGCGTGACGTTGCTACCGGTGGTCGTGTTGACCGCTTCAACAAGCGTTTCAGCATCCCGGGCGCTAAATAAGCATCCCGAGAAAAAGGCGCCGAAAGGCGCCTTTTTTGTATCTGCCCTTCTTGGCGTTGCCTCTAAATTATCAGAACGATTAGTCAATAAAAACGGAATGCCGTTTCTTTTTTGTATTGTTTTATTTCTTAAATGCGTGTTTGCGCTTTTGGATATCGCCTATTTTGCCGTTTTTCGTTATCGGGTGGCAGAATTGAAAAGGTTTTTAACTCCCTCTCGTTAATATACTCCTGTCACTTTTTCACTGCATACATATTCTGGCTGCGTTTTTCATGGACTGGTTTTCTTAGCTGGACATTGAAAGCCTGAGGTATTTTATTTTCAATTACTTCGAGAGGGATTTTTATGAAGTTATCACGTGTGTTAATACTGGTTCCGTTAATATCCTGCGCAGCCCATGCTGGCTATGTTGATTACCGTCATGAATATTATGATGATGGTCGAAACTACGATCGTGTGTATATGTCACACCGCTTTGAAACCGGCTTTGGTGTGGCGGTCGAAGCTATCTCGCGGTCCGATGATGCGCAGGCGGATAAGCCCTATAATAACCTCGAAACTAACGGCACAGAGTACACCGCAAGCTATCAGTTTATCTGGAATCAGCTGATATGGCAGCCAGGCTTTGTGGTGGAAACCGATGAAAATCAGGCCATTTACAAACCTTATATTCGCGTTCAGTACAACATCAATGACAGCTGGTGGACGGCTTTCCGCTATCGCTATGAGTATACTCGCCGTAACGCCGAGGGTCGCGATGACCGCAGCGTACAGCGCCCGGAAGCGTGGCTTGGATATAATGTCGAAAACTGGATGTTTGAAGTCAACGGGATTTATAAATTTGCCGAGGAAGAGAATTTATACAATAACACCAAGCGTGATTATGAATATAATTTCCGTGTTGCGTATAAGTTCGGTCAATGGGTTCCATTTGTTGAAGTCGGTAATGTTTCATCCGGGTATAACACGGCCACCACTGACGATCGTCAAACGCGTTATCGTACCGGTATTGGATATAATTTCTAAACTTTTAGTTGATATTGATCGTTGCAGGATATGATTTCCTGAATATTTAGCTGAATTGAAATGGGCAGGAGAAATCCTGCCCATTTATCTGTCAGTATTCCCACGTATCCGGGTCAATCCCCAGTTCACGCATAATAATCTTCGCTTCTTCCGGGATCTCATCACTGCGTTCTTTACGCAGATCTTCATCGTTCGGCAGCGGTTGACCGGTAAATGCATGCAGGAACGCTTCACACAACAGTTCGCTGTTGGTGGCGTGGCGCAGGTTGTTCACCTGGCGACGGGTGCGTTCATCGGTGAGGATCTTCAGCACCTTCAGAGGAATGGACACCGTAATTTTTTTGACCTGCTCACTCTTCTTACCGTGCTCAGCGTAGGGGCTGATATATTCGCCGCTCCATTCAGCCATGAGACTCTCATCCTCTAATCATTAATAAAAGGCCAGGGCGCGCTGCCCAAACCATAATCCTGCACAGTTTACCCCAGAGGTGTGACCATGACACCAGCAAAGCCTCTGTGTATGTGCGCTAATGCATATAATTTTAACGGCTATTTCCCGATTGCTCAATCTATACGCAAAGAAGTTTAGATGTCCAGATGTATTGACGTCTATTGTGGCAGTGGTTACTCTGAAGCCTGACTTTTCACCGATGAAGCCAGGAACGATTCACCATGACGCGTAAACAAGCCACTATCGCAGTGCGTAGCGGGTTAAATGATGACGAGCAATATGGCTGCGTTGTCCCCCCGATTCACCTCTCCAGTACCTATAACTTCACCGGATTTAACGAACCACGCGCCCACGATTATTCCCGTCGCGGCAACCCGACGCGTGACGTCGTGCAGCGTGCGCTGGCGGAACTGGAAGGCGGCGCGGGTGCCGTTCTGACCAATACCGGCATGTCGGCCATCCATCTGGTGACCACTGTCTTCCTGAAACCGGGCGATCTGCTGGTGGCCCCGCATGACTGCTACGGCGGCAGCTATCGTTTGTTCGATAGCCTGGCGAAACGCGGCTGTTATCGCGTGCTGTTTGTCGATCAGAATGATGAACAGGCACTCAACGCGGCACTGGCGGAAAAACCAAAGCTGGTATTAGTGGAAAGCCCAAGCAACCCGTTGTTGCGCGTGGTGGATATTGCGAAAATCTGTGAGCTGGCGCGGGATGCTGGCGCGGTGAGCGTCGTCGATAACACCTTCCTCAGCCCGGCCTTGCAAAACCCGCTGGCGTTGGGCGCGGACCTGGTGCTGCACTCCTGCACCAAATACCTCAACGGACACTCCGATGTGGTGGCGGGCGTGGTGATTGCCAAAGATCCAGACACCCTGACCGAGTTGGCTTGGTGGGCGAACAACATCGGCGTCACCGGCAGCGCGTTTGACAGCTACCTGCTGCTGCGCGGTCTGCGTACGCTTTCGCCGCGTATGGAAGTGGCGCAGCGCAATGCGACGGCAATTGTTGAGTTCCTGAAGCAGCAACCGCGGGTGAAAAAGCTGTATCATCCTTCTCTGCCGGAGAACCAGGGACACGAAATTGCTGCTCGTCAGCAGAAAGGGTTTGGCGCGATGCTCAGTTTCGAACTGGATGGCGATGAAAATACGCTGCGTCGCTTCCTGGGCGGGCTGTCGTTGTTCACGCTGGCAGAGTCCCTGGGCGGGGTGGAAAGTCTGATTTCCCACGCGGCGACCATGACCCACGCGGGCATGGCACCAGAAGCACGCGCGGCGGCGGGCATCTCAGAAACGCTGCTGCGTATTTCGACCGGCATAGAAGACAGTGACGATTTAATTGCCGACCTGGAAAATGGGTTCCGGGCAGCAAACGAGGGATAAACATGAGTGTGATAGCGCAGGCAGGGACGAAAGGTCGTCAACTGCACAAGTTTGGTGGCAGTAGTCTGGCGGATGTGAAATGTTACTTGCGCGTAGCAGGTATTATGGCTGAGCACTCGCAGCCAGACGACATGATGGTCGTTTCCGCCGCCGGTAGCACCACCAACCAGCTGATCAGCTGGCTGAAACTCAGCCAGACTGACAGGCTCTCTGCGCATCAGGTTCAGCAGGCGCTGCGCCGTTATCAGATTGAATTGATGACCGGTTTGCTCTCTGCAGAGGTGGCCGACAGCATGATCGCCGAATTTATTCACGATCTTGAACGTCTGGCCGCGCTCCTCGACGGTGGTATTAACGACGTGGTGTATGCCGAAGTGGTGGGCCACGGTGAAGTATGGTCTGCACGTTTGATGGCTGCGGTGCTGCAACAACAAGGTCTGGATGCCGCCTGGCTCGACGCCCGTACGTTCTTGCGCGCCGAGCGTGCGGCCCAACCGCAGGTCGATGAAGGCCTCTCTTTCCCGCTTCTTCAGCAATTGCTGGCGCAGCATCCTAACAAACGTCTGGTGGTTACCGGGTTTATCAGCCGCGATACTGCGGGTCATACGGTGCTGTTGGGCCGCAACGGCTCTGACTATTCCGCCACCCAAATTGGTGCGCTGGCGGGTGTGTCCCGCGTGACCATCTGGAGCGACGTGGCAGGGGTCTACAGCGCCGATCCGCGCAAGGTAAAAGACGCGTGTCTGCTGCCGCTGCTGCGTCTGGACGAGGCCAGCGAACTGGCCCGTCTGGCGGCACCGGTGCTGCACGCCCGTACGCTACAGCCGGTGTCCGGCAGCGATATCGATTTACAGCTGCGGTGCAGCTACACCCCCGATCAAGGCTCAACCCGCATTGAGCGCGTGCTGGCCTCCGGGACCGGGGCACGTATTGTTACCAGCCATGACGACGTCTGCCTGATTGAGTTCCAGGTGCCGACCAGCCAGGACTTCAAGCTGGCACACAAAGAAATCGATCTGGTTCTCAAGCGTGCGCAGGTGCGACCGCTGGCCGTCGGGGTGCATACCGACCGCCATCTGCTGCAATTCTGCTACACCGCAGAAGTGGTCGATAGCGCGCTGAAACTGTTGGATGAAGCAGGCCTGCCGGGCGAACTGCGTCTGCGTCAGGGCCTGGCGCTGATTGCGATGGTCGGGGCAGGTGTCACCCGTAACCCGCTACACTGCCACCGCTTCTGGCAGCAGTTGAAAGGCCAGCCGGTCGAGTTTACCTGGCAGTCTGAAGAAGGCATCAGCCTGGTGGCGGTGCTGCGTACCGGCCCAACGGAAAGTCTGATCCAGGGTCTGCATCAGTCTCTGTTTCGCGCGGAAAAACGCATCGGTCTGGTGTTGTTTGGTAAAGGGAATATCGGTTCGCGTTGGCTGGAGCTGTTTTCCCGCGAGCAAAGCACGCTCTCGGCGCGCACCGGGTTTGAATTTTTGCTGGCGGGCGTGGTAGATAGCCGTCGCAGCCTGCTGAATTACGAAGGGCTGGATGCAAGCCGGGCGTTAGCTTTCTTTAATGATGAGGCGGTCGAGCAGGACGAAGAGTCGCTATTCCTGTGGATGCGTGCGCACCCATACGACGACTTAGTGGTGCTCGATGTCACCGCCAGTGCTCAACTCGCCGAGCAGTATCTGGATTTCGCCAGTCACGGTTTCCACGTGATCAGCGCCAACAAACTGGCCGGGGCCAGCCCCAGTGACAAATACCGTCAAATTCATGACGCGTTTGAGAAAACGGGCCGTCACTGGCTGTACAACGCCACCGTCGGGGCGGGTCTGCCGGTGAACTTCACCGTTCGCGATCTGCGTGAAAGTGGTGATTCTATTCTGGCGATCAGCGGTATTTTCTCCGGTACGCTGTCGTGGCTATTCCTGCAGTTTGATGGCACGGTACCGTTTACTGAACTGGTAGATCAGGCGTGGCAGCAGGGCCTGACGGAACCCGATCCTCGCGTTGACCTGTCCGGGAAAGACGTGATGCGCAAGCTGGTGATCCTCGCCCGTGAAGCGGGATACGACATTGAGCCTGACCAGGTGCGTGTGGAATCGCTGGTGCCTTCGCACTGTGAAGAGGGGTCTATCGATCACTTCTTTGAAAACGGTGAAGAGCTTAATGAGCAGATGGTCCAGCGTCTCGAAGCCGCGCGTGAAATGGGGCTGGTTCTGCGTTACGTGGCGCGTTTCGATGCCAACGGTAAAGCCCGTGTGGGTGTGGAAGCGGTACGTCCTGAGCACCCGCTGGCGGCGCTGCTGCCCTGCGATAACGTCTTTGCTATCGAAAGCCGTTGGTATCGCGATAACCCGTTAGTTATTCGTGGTCCTGGTGCTGGTCGCGACGTGACCGCCGGGGCCATTCAGTCGGACATCAACCGTCTGGCTCAGCTGCTGTAGCAGTAAACGGCCCTCTCTTCGGGAGAGGGCCGCCGTCTCTTCCCCAACAGATCATGAATTATTTTCATCCTCGCTGAGCAATCCTCACCCCTTCTCTATTTTTTTTAGTTGACGGCACTTCGCTTTTCAGTCATTTTTGACTTCTGGACGTCTAAACGTATAGATGCCTCATAACACAACATATAACGACATGCGATTGAAGAGGTAAGGTATGAGCTTTTTTCACGCCAACCAGCGGGAAGCCCTGAATCAGAGCCTGGCGGAAGTACAAGGCCAGATTAATGTTTCCTTTGAGTTTTTCCCGCCGCGCACCAGTGAAATGGAGCAGACCCTGTGGGCCTCTATCGATCGCCTGAGCAGCCTGAAGCCGAAATTTGTTTCCGTGACCTACGGGGCCAACTCCGGCGAGCGTGACCGTACGCACAGCATTATCAAAGGCATCAAAGACCGCACCGGGCTGGAAGCTGCGCCGCACTTAACCTGTATCGACGCGACCCGAGACGAACTGCGTACCATCGCCCAGGACTACTGGAACAACGGCATTCGTCACATCGTCGCGCTGCGCGGCGACCTGCCGCCGGGGAGCGGTAAGCCAGATATGTATGCGGCGGATTTAGTCGGCCTGCTGAAAGAGGTCGGCGATTTTGATATTTCTGTGGCAGCGTATCCGGAAGTCCATCCGGAAGCGAAAAGCGCCCAGGCAGATTTACTCAACCTGAAACGCAAAGTGGACGCGGGAGCCAACCGCGCGATTACCCAGTTCTTCTTTGATGTGGAAAGCTACCTGCGTTTTCGCGATCGCTGTGCGTCAACCGGCATCGACGTGGAAATTATTCCGGGCATTCTGCCGGTGTCTAACTTCAAACAGGCGAAGAAATTTGCCGACATGACTAACGTGCGTATCCCAACCTGGATGGCAAAAATGTTTGAGGGGCTGGACGACGACGCCGAAACTCGCAAGTTGGTGGGGGCGAATATCGCGATGGACATGGTGAAAATTCTCAGCCGCGAAGGCGTGAAAGATTTCCATTTCTACACCCTGAACCGCGCGGAAATGAGCTACGCCATCTGTCATACCCTGGGCGTTCGCCCGGCGGTATAAAAATGAGGCCCTCAGATGAGGGCCTCTTGCTTTCGTTCCCTCTCATTCTTTTCCCTTAATAGTTCATGGTCATTGTCGAAAATTTACGAACACATCGACATTTCTATGCCTGACTTTTGTTATGTTGGTTTTGACCAGAAGGAAACAACTATCAAATCTGTAGATTTTTTCATCTATAACTTATCTACAGAGCTGTATATCTTGGTTTGAAATCATTGAAGGGAGCAGGAAGATGAGCACCAACGAAAACGATCACAACACGTTGTCAGCAGGGAAGTGCCCGTTTCATCAGGGCGGACATGATGAAAGCGCTGGAGCAGGGACCAGTACCCGAGACTGGTGGCCGAAACAACTCAAAGTAGACCTCCTCAATCAGCACTCCAACCGCTCTAACCCGCTGGGTGAAGACTTTAATTACCGTAAAGAATTCAGCAAATTAGATTACTCAGCGCTGAAAGGCGACCTTAAAGCACTTTTAACTGATTCACAGCCGTGGTGGCCCGCAGACTGGGGCAACTACGCAGGGCTGTTTATTCGCATGGCCTGGCACGGCGCGGGCACGTATCGTGCGGTTGATGGTCGTGGCGGTGCAGGTCGCGGTCAGCAGCGTTTTGCACCGCTTAACTCCTGGCCGGATAACGTTAGCCTCGATAAAGCGCGTCGCCTGTTGTGGCCTATCAAGCAAAAATACGGCCAGAAAATTTCCTGGGCGGACCTGTTTATCCTTGCCGGTAACGTGGCGTTGGAAAACTCTGGCTTCCGTACCTTTGGTTTTGGTGCCGGGCGTGAAGATGTCTGGGAACCGGATCTCGACGTTAACTGGGGTGATGAAAAAGCCTGGCTGGAACATCGTGACCCGGAAGCGATCGCTAAACGTCCACTGTCTGCCACTGAAATGGGTCTGATTTACGTCAACCCGGAAGGGCCAAACGCCAGCGGTGAACCTCTTTCTGCGGCGGCAGCGATTCGTGCCACCTTCGGCAACATGGGCATGAACGATGAAGAGACCGTGGCGCTGATTGCCGGGGGTCATACGCTGGGTAAAACTCACGGTGCAGCGGCGGCTACTCACGTCGGCGTCGATCCTGAAGCCGCCCCGATTGAATCGCAGGGCCTGGGATGGGCCAGCACGCACGGTAGCGGTGTGGGCGCGGATGCGATCACCTCCGGTCTGGAAGTGGTCTGGACGCAAACCCCGACTCAGTGGAGCAACTTCTTCTTCGAAAACTTGTTCAAATTTGAGTGGGTACAAACGCGCAGCCCGGCGGGTGCCATCCAGTTTGAAGCGGTCGACGCGCCGGAAATCATTCCCGATCCGTTCGACCCGTCGAAAAAACGTAAGCCAACCATGTTGGTAACCGATTTGACGCTGCGCTTCGATCCAGAATTCGAAAAAATCTCTCGTCGCTTCCTCAACGATCCGCAGGCCTTCAACGAAGCCTTTGCTCGCGCGTGGTACAAACTGACGCATCGGGATATGGGGCCGAAAGCACGTTACATTGGCCCGGAAGTGCCGAAAGAAGATTTAATTTGGCAGGATCCGCTGCCGTACCCGTTCTTCCAGCCAACGGCTGACGATATTGAGAGCCTGAAAGCAGAGATTGCAGCATCAGGGCTGTCTGTCAGCGAATTGGTTTCGGTGGCATGGGCTTCCGCATCCACCTTCCGTGGTGGCGATAAGCGCGGTGGTGCCAACGGCGCACGTCTGGCACTGGCACCGCAGCGCGACTGGGATGTTAATGCCACGGCAGCGCGTGTTCTTCCTGTGCTGGAAGGCATCTATAAATCGGCGCATAAAGCATCGCTGGCCGATATTATCGTGCTGGCCGGTGTGGTCGGCATTGAACAAGCGGCAAACGCTGCGGGCGTCAATGTCTCTGTGCCATTCGTGGCAGGCCGGGTGGATGCACGTCAGGATCAGACTGATATTGAAATGTTCAGCCTGATGGAGCCAGTGGCTGACGGATTCCGCAACTACCGTGCGCGTCTCGATACGGCAACCACCGAATCTTTGCTGATTGATAAAGCACAGCAGCTGACGCTGACCGCACCGGAATTGACCGTGCTGGTGGGTGGCATGCGTGTGCTGGGCACCAACTTCGATGGCAGCAAACACGGGGTGTTCACCGAGCGTGAGGGTGTCCTCAGCAACGATTTCTTCGTCAATCTGCTGGATATGGGGAACGAATGGAAAGCGGTGGATACTTCTAACGAACTGTTCGAAGGCCGTTGCCGTCAAAGCGGTGAGGTGAAATTCACTGCCACCCGTTCGGATCTGGTGTTTGGCTCCAACGCCGTGCTGCGTGCGCTGGCTGAAGTGTATGCCTGCAGCGATGCCAAAGAGAAGTTTGTGAAAGACTTCGTGGCAGCGTGGGTGAAAGTGATGAATCTGGATCGCTTCGACCTGCTGTAAAGCAGCGTCTGGTAGGCCCGTGCAGTCCAAAGTGTCGCCGGGCAATATAAACAAAAATCCCCGCTTTTTAGCGGGGATTTTTTATGCGTGGGTCCAAAAAATTAACCCGTGTTACGCATACCCGCCGCAACCCCGGCGATGGTCACCATCAGGGCTTGTTCTACACGCGGGTCCGGTTCTTTGCCTTCTTCTTCTGCCAGACGTGAGCGGTGCAGCAGCTCAGCCTGTAGAACGTTCAGCGGGTCGGTGTAGATGTTACGCAGCTGAATGGACTCGGCAATCCACGGCAGGTCTGCCATCAGATGTGAATCGTTGGCGATAGCCAGCACCACTTTGATGTCGGCTTCCAGCAGCTTGCGCAGCTCTGCACCTAGCGACCATAGCTCTTTTGTCACCAGACGCTGATCGTAATATTCCGCCAGCCACAGGTCGGCTTTGGCGAACACCATTTCCAGCATTCCCAGGCGAGTCGAGAAGAACGGCCAGTCGCGGCACATGGTTTCCAGTTCGCTCTGTTTACCATCTTCCACCACTTTTTGCAGCGCCGCACCGGCACCGAGCCAGGCGGGCAGCATCAGGCGGTTCTGAGTCCAGGCGAAAATCCACGGGATTGCACGCAGAGATTCCACCCCGCCGGTCGGGCGACGTTTTGCCGGACGTGAACCCAGCGGCAGTTTGCCGAGTTCCTGTTCCGGCGTTGCAGAGCGGAAGTACGGCACGAAATCTTTGTTTTCACGCACATAACCGCGATACATGTCGCAGGAGATATCCGACAGTTCGGCCATGATGTGACGCCATTCGGCTTTTGGCTCCGGCGGTGGTAGCAGGTTCGCTTCGAGAATAGCGCTGGTATACAGCGACAGGCTGCTGATAGTCACTTCGGGCAAACCATACTTGAAGCGGATCATTTCGCCCTGTTCGGTCACGCGCAGGCCGCCTTTCAGGCTGCCCGGCGGTTGAGAGAGCAGCGCCGCATGAGCTGGCGCGCCGCCACGACCAATAGAGCCACCGCGACCGTGGAACAGCGTCAGTTCAATGCCCGCTTTTTCACAGGTTTTGATCAACGCGTCCTGCGCCTGATACTGCGCCCAGGAGGCGGCCATCACGCCCGCATCTTTTGCGGAGTCAGAATAGCCAATCATTACCATCTGCTTGCCCTGGATGAAGCCGCGATACCAGTCGATGTTCAGCAACTGCGTCATCACATCGTTGGCATTGTTAAGGTCATCAAGGGTTTCAAACAGCGGTGCGACCGGCAGGGCAAAACCGATGCCTGCTTCTTTCAGCAGCAAATGCACGGCCAATACGTCGGACGGTGTTTTCGCCATTGAAATCACGTAGGCGGCCACCGAACCTTTCGGTGCCTCGGCGATCACTTTGCAGGTGTCGAGCACTTCGCGGGTTTCTTCGCTCGGCTCCCATTGGCGTGGCAGCAGCGGGCGTTTGGAATTCAGTTCACGGATCAGGAACGCCTGTTTGTCGGCTTCTGACCAGCTTTCATAGTCGCCAATGCCGAGATAGCGGGTGAGTTCGCCCAGCGCTTCCGTATGACGGGTGCTTTCCTGACGTACGTCGATGCGCACCAGCGGCACGCCGAAACACTTCACGCGGCGCAGGGTATCGAGCAGTTCGCCGTTGGCGATAATGCCCATCCCGCAGGCCTGCAAAGATTTATAGCAGGCGTACAGCGGTTCCCATAGCTGTTCATTTTGCGTCAGCAGGCCCGCCGGTTTAGGCAGTTTTTCGCCTTTCAGACGCGCTTCGAGCCATGCCTGCGTTGCCATTAGCTGGCTGCGCAGGGTTTTCAGCAGATAACGGTACGGTTCTGCGGCACCCGCTTCGCCGACGTATTCGCGCAGTTCGTCGGTGCATTCCACCATCGACAGCTCGGAAATCAGCAGCTGCACATCTTTCAGGAACAGGTCGGTCGCTTTCCAGCGGCCCAGCAGCAGAACGGTGCGGGTAATGTCGGAGGTTACGTTCGGGTTACCGTCGCGGTCACCGCCCATCCAGGAGGTGAAGCGGACCGGGACGAAATCGACCGGCAGCTGATAGCCCAGGTTATCTTCCAGCTGTTCATTCAGCTCGCGCAGATAGTTCGGCACGCCTTCCCACAGGCTGTTTTCGACCACTGCGAAGCCCCACTTGGCTTCATCCACCGGGCTTGGTCGATGCTTACGGATTTCATCGGTATGCCAGGACTGGGCAATCAGCTGACGCAGACGGCGCATCAGCTGGTGTTGCTCGTAGTCGGCGATATCTTTGTTATCCAACTGCTTAAGGCAGCTGTTCACTTCCACCATTTTGTGGATCAGCGTCCGACGGGTAATTTCCGTTGGGTGAGCGGTCAGCACCAGTTCCAGCGACAGGTTTTCCACCGCTTTTTTAATGGTTGCTTCATTCAGGTTCGGCTGATCTTTGAGTTTTCGCAGAGTGCGGGCAATGACTTCCGGATTGCTGGCCGCTTCGCCTTTTGGCGAAATGCTGTGATATTGCTCGGCGGTATTCGCCAGATTCAGGAATTGACTAAACGCACGGGCGACCGGCAGCAGCTCGTCGTTAGACAGATTTTGTAACGTGGTGAGCAACTCCTGGCGGTTGGCTTCATTGCCCGCGCGGGAGGATTTTGACAACTTACGAATGGTTTCAACGCGATCAAGAATGTTCTCGCCAAGGGCGTCTTTAATCGTTTCCCCTAGCACCTTACCGAGCATACTGACATTACTACGCAAAGCGGAATATTGTTCGTTCATTACCCCAGACACCCCATCTCATTTATGTATGTCCCTGGATTTCGCACAACCGTGATGAGACCGCTGACGGCGATACAAAATCGTTCGGACATGGTATTCGGTATTTTCTCGTCTTCACTTTATAAAGCCACGTAAAAACCCCTACGTCAATTGTTGCGAAATCGCTTCAGCAAACGAAAAAATGGCGGAAATTTGCCAAATTTAACTCAGCGGCAGTGAGATAAGCGCTGCTTATGGAAATGTGAGGAGAATCACCCTCTCAGGCAGAGAGGGTGGCGGCAGAATTAATGCCAGCAAAAGTGATGGACGACCTGGGTAATTAACTCGCGCGTAGGCTTAATAAAGCGCGTTTCGAGGTATTCGTCTGGCTGATGGGCCTGATTAATTGAGCCAGGACCGAGCACCAGCGTAGGACAGAGGGTCTGAATGTAAGGCGCTTCGGTGCAGTAGTTCACCACTTCCGTTTTTGTACCGAGCAGTTTTTCAACCACCTGCACCAGCTGATGGTCTGGCGGACAGGCATAGCCGGGGATCGGCGGATGCAGGTCAGACACCGTCAGGCGGCCCGGCCATCTTTCACTGATTGGGGCCAGGGCTTCGGTAAGCAGGCCGTTAAGATCGTCCAGCGTCATGCCCGGTAGCGGGCGGATATCCATGTGCAGTTCGCAGCAGGCGCAAATACGGTTGGATGCATCCCCGCCGTGAATGGCACCCAAATTGAGCGTCGGGTAGGGGACGGCGAAGGAATCGTAGTGATAGCGTTCTTTTAGCGAATCTCGCAACTGCATGATGCGCCCGATAGCGTCGTGCATCAGCTCAATGGCATTGACGCCGCGATCCGGATCACTGGAGTGCCCCGATTGGCCGAGCACGCGAATGGCATTGGAAATATGGCCTTTGTGCGCGCGTACTGGTTGCAACGACGTCGGTTCGCCGATGATGGCGCAGTCCGGGCGCAACGAGGTGGATTCAGAGAAGTAACGTGCTCCCGCCATGCTGGTTTCTTCATCGGCGGTGGCCAGAATATACAGCGGCTTTTTCAACTGAGTGACGTCCACATCGCGCAGGGCATCAAGAATAAAGGCGAAGAAACCTTTCATATCGGCGGTACCGAGGCCGTACAGCTTGTTGTCGTGTTCGGTCAGGGTGAAAGGATCCCGCGTCCAGCGCCCATCATCGAACGGCACGGTATCGGTATGGCCGGTTAACAGTAGCCCACCTGCACCTTCTCCGATGCTGGCCAGCAGGTTGAATTTATGGCGGGTGCCCGGCACGGGCTCAATAGCCACTTTAAAGCCGAGAGTAGAGAACCAATCCGCCAGCAGATTGATTAAACCTTCATTACTCTGATCGAGGGATTCTTCGGTGGCGCTGATGGACGGTGTGGCTATCAATGCCCGATAAATCTCGATAAATGGCGGTAAATTGTTTTTCATTGTTGACACACCTTAGGTCGTGATAGTATCAATATTCATGCAGTAATAGTGAATAAAAATACATTATCGTTGAGCATAAAGGAACCCGATGTTGAATACGCTGATTGTAGGCGCAAGCGGTTATGCAGGCGCTGAGCTGGTGAGTTACGTAAATCGTCATCCTCACATGAACATAACCGCTTTGACGGTCTCAGCGCAAAGCAATGATGCCGGAAAGTGTATTTCTGACCTGCATCCGCAGCTGAAAGGCATTGTCGATTTGCCCTTGCAGCCGATGTCCGACATTCGTGAATTTAGTACGGGTGTGGACGTGGTATTCCTCGCGACGGCGCATGAAGTGAGCCATGATTTGGCACCGCAGTTCCTCGAGGCAGGCTGCGTGGTGTTTGACCTTTCCGGCGCGTTCCGCGTTAACGATGCTGATTTTTATCAGAAATACTACGGTTTCACTCACCAGCACCCTGAGCTGCTGGCGCAGGCCGTTTACGGTCTGGCGGAGTGGAGCAGTGACCGCATTAAAGAAGCCAATTTGATTGCCGTGCCGGGTTGTTATCCGACAGCCGCTCAGCTGTCGCTTAAACCATTGATCGATGCCGGGCTGTTAGATCTTTCTCAATGGCCGGTGATCAACGCGACCAGCGGCGTGAGCGGGGCCGGGCGCAAAGCGGCGATATCCAATAGCTTCTGCGAAGTCAGCCTGCAACCGTATGGCGTATTCAATCACCGACATCATCCAGAAATCACCACCCATCTCGGCGCAGAGGTGATTTTTACCCCACATCTGGGTAACTTTAAACGTGGGATTCTGGAAACCATTACCTGTCGCCTGAAACCGGGTGTGACTCGCGACCAGGTGGCCGATATCTTTAATCAGGCTTATGCCAGCAAACCGTTGGTGCGTTTGTATGACACCGGCGTTCCGGCGCTGAAAAATGTGGTCGGTTTGCCGTTCTGCGACATTGGCTTTGCCGTTCAGGGTGAACACCTGATTGTGGTGGCCGCAGAAGATAACCTGCTGAAAGGCGCGGCGGCCCAGGCCGTGCAGTGCGCAAACATTCGTTTTGGCTTTGCCGAAACCCAGTCTCTTCTTTAATGGACACGTGATGATGAATCCTTTAATTATCAAACTCGGTGGTGTGCTGCTGGACAGTGAAGAAGCGCTGGAGCGTCTGTTTACCGCGCTGGTGAACTACCGGGCTGAGCATAAGCGCCCGTTGGTTATCGTTCATGGCGGTGGCTGTGTGGTCGATGAGCTGATGAAACAGCTCAATCTGCCGGTGCAGAAAAAGAACGGCCTGCGTGTGACGCCTGCCGATCAGATTGACATCATTACCGGCGCGCTGGCGGGTACCGCCAATAAAACGCTGCTGGCGTGGGCGAAGAAACATCATATTGCCTCTGTCGGCCTGTACCTCGGTGATGGTGACAGCGTGGAAGTGTCTCAACTGGATGCAGAACTGGGTCACGTCGGTCTGGCGCAGCCGGGCTCGCCGAAGCTTATCAATACGCTGCTGGAAGGCGGTTTCCTGCCGGTAGTGAGCTCCATCGGGGTGACCGAGGAAGGTCGGTTGATGAACGTCAACGCCGACCAGGCGGCGACCGCACTGGCGGCAACGCTCGGTGCAGATTTGATCCTGCTCTCAGACGTGAGCGGTATTCTTGATGGCAAAGGCCAGCGCATTGCCGAAATGACCGCCGCGAAGGCTGAACAGCTGATCGACCAGGGCATCATTACCGATGGCATGATTGTCAAAGTGAATGCGGCGCTGGATGCAGCCCGCACGCTGGGCCGTCCGGTCGATATCGCCTCCTGGCGTCATGCCGAACAACTGCCGTCGCTGTTTAACGGTACGCCAATCGGCACGCGTATTCTGGCTTAAGATTCTATGCCCGGCGGCGGAAGCTTGCCGGGCCTACCTGAGCGTGTAGGCCGGATAAGCGTAGCGCCATCCGGCAATGAAAATTCAAAAGAACGAAGAAGGAAGCATGTTA
Organism: Scandinavium lactucae; assembly: GCF_033843265.1. Taxonomy (NCBI): domain Bacteria; kingdom Pseudomonadati; phylum Pseudomonadota; class Gammaproteobacteria; order Enterobacterales; family Enterobacteriaceae; genus Scandinavium; species Scandinavium lactucae. The sequence continues at coordinate 9,402 of NZ_JAWXRD010000039.1, read as the reverse complement.
TGGCACTTTGGGGCGGGCGTTTTACTCAGGCAGCGGATCAACGGTTCAAACAGTTCAACGACTCTTTGCGCTTTGACTATCGCCTGGCGGAGCAGGATATCGTTGGCTCTGTGGCCTGGTCGAAAGCGCTGGTGACGGTTAACGTGTTGACCGCGACTGAGCAGCAGCAGCTTGAAGAAGCGCTGAACGTATTGCTTGAAGAAGTGCGGGCCAATCCGCAGCAAATTCTTCAGAGCGATGCGGAAGATATTCATAGCTGGGTGGAAGGTAAGCTTATCGATAAGGTCGGTCAGCTGGGCAAGAAACTGCACACCGGTCGCAGCCGTAACGATCAGGTCGCTACCGATCTGAAACTGTGGTGTAAAGACACCGTTACCGAGCTGCTGAGCGCTAACCGCCAGTTGCAGGGCGCGCTGGTTGAAACCGCGCAGCATAATCAGGATGCGGTCATGCCGGGTTATACCCACCTGCAACGTGCGCAGCCGGTGACTTTTGCGCACTGGTGCCTGGCATATGTCGAAATGCTGGCGCGCGATGAAAGCCGTTTGCAGGATACCTTACGTCGTTTGGACGTCAGCCCTCTGGGCAGCGGTGCGCTGGCCGGGACCGCCTATGAAATCGACCGCGAACAGCTGGCGGGTTGGCTGGGCTTTGCCTCTGCGACCCGTAACAGCCTGGACAGCGTGTCCGACCGTGACCACGTGCTTGAGCTGTTGTCGAATGCGTCTATCGGCATGGTGCATCTGTCGCGTTTCGCCGAAGACCTGATTTTCTTTAATTCCGGTGAGGCGGGCTTCGTTGAACTGTCTGACCGCGTGACGTCCGGTTCCTCCCTGATGCCACAGAAGAAAAACCCGGATGCGCTGGAGCTGATTCGTGGCAAATGTGGCCGGGTGCAGGGCGCATTGACCGGGATGATGATGACCCTGAAAGGTCTGCCGCTGGCGTACAACAAAGATATGCAGGAAGACAAAGAAGGGCTGTTCGATGCGCTCGACACCTGGCTCGACTGCCTGCATATGGCCACGCTGGTGCTGGACGGCATTCAGGTCAAACGTCCGCGTTGTGAAGAAGCGGCGCAGCAGGGTTACGCCAACGCCACTGAGCTGGCAGATTATCTGGTCGCCAAAGGCGTGCCGTTCCGTGAAGCGCACCATATCGTCGGTGAAGCGGTGGTTGAAGCCATTCGCCAGGGTAAACCGCTGGAAGCCCTTGCGCTTGCTGATTTGCAGAAGTTCAGCGCGGTGATTGGGGATGACGTTTATCCGATTCTGTCGCTGCAATCCTGCCTCGATAAGCGGGCCGCTCAGGGCGGCGTGTCGCCGAAACAGGTGGCACAGGCGATTCGCGATGCGCAGGCACGTTTGGGTTAAACCCCGAAAATTGCCGCTTATCCGACTCATAAAGATCAGCCCAACCGCACGTTGGGCTTTTTTATGCCCAAAAAAAAGCGGACCACGGGGTCCGCAAAGTTCACGTTGGCTTCAAGGTTTATTGAGGCACCGCCTCGTTTATGTGGAGTATTATTGACCAGAACCCTTGATAGGGATAATCGTTCGTTGCTATGCTATCTATCGCCATGAACTATCATGGCAATGGAGGATGAATAATGAATATTCGTGATCTTGAATACCTGGTGGCCTTAGCCGAGCATCGTCATTTTCGCCGTGCGGCGGATTCCTGCCACGTCAGCCAACCGACGTTAAGTGGCCAAATTCGCAAGCTGGAAGATGAGCTGGGTGTAATGCTGCTGGAGCGCACCAGTCGTAAAGTGCTGTTCACGCAGGCAGGATTACTGCTGGTGGATCAGGCACGTACCGTGCTGCGCGAGGTCAAAGTGCTCAGGGAGATGGCAAGCCAGCAGGGCGAAGCAATGTCCGGTCCGTTGCACATTGGCCTGATCCCGACCGTAGGCCCTTATCTGCTTCCGCAGATTATCCCTATCCTGCACCAGACGTTCCCTAAACTCGAAATGTATCTGCATGAAGCGCAGACCCATCAACTGCTGGCTCAACTCGACAGCGGTAAGCTCGACTGTGCCATTTTGGCACTGGTGAAAGAGAGTGAAGCCTTTATCGAGGTGCCGCTGTTTGATGAGCCGATGATGCTGGCCATTTACGAGGACCATCCGTGGGCTAACCGCGACCGCGTGCCGATGTCTGATTTGGCCGGGGAAAAACTGCTGATGCTGGAAGACGGCCACTGCCTCCGCGATCAGGCGATGGGCTTCTGTTTTGAGGCTGGGGCGGATGAAGATACGCATTTCCGCGCCACCAGTCTGGAAACGTTGCGCAATATGGTGGCCGCAGGCAGCGGCATCACACTGTTACCGGCGCTGGCTGTACCACCGGAGCGTAAACGAGACGGTGTCGTTTACCTGCCGTGCATTAAGCCGGAGCCGCGTCGTACCGTCGGTCTGGTTTATCGTCCAGGATCACCACTGCGCAGCCGCTACGAGCAGTTGGCGGAGGCCATCCGTACGCAGATGGATGGCCATTTCGACAAAACGTTAAAACAGGCGGTTTAAGCCGTTCAGGGCGGCGACCCGATAGGCTTCTGCCATTGTCGGGTAGTTAAAGGTGGTGTTAACGAAGTACTCAATGGTGTTACCGCCACCTTTTTGCTCCATTATCGCCTGGCCGATGTGAATGATTTCGGCCGCGCGCTCGCCAAAGCAGTGGATCCCCAAAATCTCCTTGGTTTCCCGATGGAACAGGATCTTCAGCGTTCCCACGTTCATCCCGACGATTTGCGCCCGCGCGAGGTGCTTAAACTGCGCACGTCCCACTTCGTACGGCACTTTCATCGCCGTCAACTGCTGTTCGGTTTTGCCGACTGAGCTGATTTCCGGAATGGTGTAGATCCCGGTTGGGATGTCTTCAATCAGGTGGGCGGTAGCTTCACCCTTGACCATCGCCTGTGCCGCAATTCGGCCCTGATCGTAGGCCGCTGAAGCAAGACTTGGATAACCGATAACATCGCCCACGGCATAGATATGCGGAATGGCAGTCTGGTACATGCTGTTTACTTTTAGCTGACCGCGGCTGTCGGTTTGCAGACCAATGTTTTCCAGCGCCAGACTGTCGGTGTTCCCGGTACGTCCGTTGGCAAACAGCAGGCAGTCGGCTTTGAGCTTTTTGCCAGATTTCAGGTGCATGATCACGCCGTCATCCATGCCTTCAATCTTCTCGTACTCCTCGTTGTGGCGAATAACGACGCCGCTGTTCCAGAAGTGATACGAAAGAGAGTCTGACATTTCCTGATCGAGGAACGCCAGCAGGCGATCGCGGGTGTTGATCAAATCCACTTTGACCTCCATTCCGCGGAAGATCGACGCATATTCGCAGCCAATGACCCCTGCGCCATAGATAATCACGTGGCGTGGTTCATGATGGAGGCTGAGGATCGAGTCGCTGTCGTACACGCGCGGGTGTGAGAAGTCGACGTTGTCCGGGCGATAGGGGCGAGAGCCGCAGGCGATGACAAATTTCTCCGCCGTTACCGTTTCGACCGAACCGTCATGACACTCCAGCGCGAGGGTGTGCTCGTCAATAAAATGGGCATCGCCCTGCAGAATTTCACAGTGATTACGCTCGTAGAATCCCTGGCGCATGCGCGTCTGCTGGTTAATCACGCTATCGGCATGATTAAGAATATCGGCGAATGAGGAACGGAGAAGTCGGGTGTGGTCGCTGTAGAGAGGATTCTGGTTGAATTCAATAATGCGGCTGACGGCGTGGCGAAGTGCTTTCGATGGGATGGTGCCCCAGTGGGTACATCCGCCACCGACGTTGTGATAACGCTCGATAACGGCGACACGGGCACCGAGCTTAACCAGCCCCATTGCAGCGCCTTCGCCGCCCGGGCCAGAACCAATTACTATTGCATCATAATCGTAGGTGTGTGGCATGGTAAGGCTTACCTGTTCTTATACATAAAAGCAACAGAATAGTAACATCATTGCCTGCTTAACCCAATTATCGTTGTGCTTTTTTCGCGCGGGAGAGCACAAACCGCCCGTAAACAATCATTCACAAAGCGTCTGAAACAGATTAGTTTTAATCTCTGGTATAGTGCCGAGCTAGGCAGATGGAAGGATTCAGACATCGTGATAGGCGTCAGAGCGCTACAAAAAGAAAAAACCCGGCGTTCGCTGGTGGAAGCGGCATTCAGTCAACTGAGTGCCGAACGAAGTTTTGCCAGCCTCAGCCTGCGCGAAGTGGCGCGCGAGGCAGGAATTGCGCCGACGTCTTTCTATCGTCATTTTCGCGATGTGGATGAACTCGGCTTAACCATGGTCGATGAAAGCGGATTGATGCTGCGCCAGCTGATGCGTCAGGCACGTCAGCGTATCGCCAAAGGTGGCAGTGTTATTCGCACTTCGGTGTCCACATTCATGGAATTTATCGGTAATAACCCTAACGCCTTCCGTTTATTACTACGTGAACGTTCTGGTACGTCCGCGGCGTTTCGTGCCGCCGTGGCGCGTGAAATTCAGCACTTTATTGCGGAACTTGCTGACTATCTGGAAATCGAAAACCACATGCCGCGCGCCTTTACTGAAGCACAGGCTGAAGCGATGGTGACCATTGTGTTCAGCGCGGGCGCAGAAGCGTTGGATGTCGGCCCTGAACAGCGTCGACAATTAGAAGAGCGACTGGTACTGCAGCTGCGGATGATTTCCAAAGGTGCTTATTACTGGTATCGCCGTGAACAAGAGAAGATGACCCACCATTCCGAATAACGTGAAGGACGAGCAATGAAACAGACAGGTCAAGACAGAGGTACGTTGTTGCTGGCGCTGATCGCCGGTTTATCCATTAACGGAACATTTGCGGCACTTTTCAGTTCGATTGTCCCCTTTTCAGTGTTCCCGCTGATCGCGCTGGTTTTGACGATTTATTGTCTGCATCAACGTTACCAAAATCGCACCATGCCTGTGGGGCTGCCAGGCCTTGCGGCGGCTTGCTTTATTCTGGGTGTGTTGCTTTACAGTACAGTGGTTCGCGCGGAATACCCGGATATCGGCTCTAACTTCTTCCCGGCGGTCCTGTCAGTTGTGATGGTGTTCTGGATTGGTTACCGGATGCGTAACCGTAAAGCGGAACTTTCGGAATAACAGCCGCAGCCCTCTCTGGCGAGAGGGCTTTAAGGCAGAGTTACTTCTTCGTCAGCCAGACCCCACACTCCATATGATGGGTGTACGGGAACTGGTCGAACAGCGCCAGACGTTCAACCTTATGCGTCTGGCCTAAAGTTTCCAGATTCTTGCACAACGTTTCCGGATTACAGGAAATGTACAGAATACGCGGGTACGCCTGCACCATCTTCTCGGTTTCGCTGTCCAGCCCGCTGCGCGGAGGATCGACGAAAATCGTTTCGCACTGATAGCTCTTTAGAGAAATCCCCTGTAAACGGTTGAACTCCCGTACGCCGTTCATCGCCTGGGTAAATTCTTCCGCTGACATACGGATTATCTGCACGTTATCAATGTGGTTCGCCGCGATGTTGTATTGCGCCGCCGCCACGGACGGTTTGGCGATTTCGGTGGCCAGCACGCGGTCGAAGTTACGCGCCAGTGCCAGAGAGAAGTTACCGTTACCGCAGTACAGCTCCAGCAAATCCCCTTTTGAATTTTCGGTTGCCGCCAGCGCCCACTCCAGCATCTGCACATTCATCGCCGCGTTCGGCTGCGTGAAGCTGTTTTCTACCTGACGATAGATCATTTCACGCCCGCCAACGGGCAGACGTTCGTCGATAAAATCCTGATCCAATGCGATTTTGGTTTTCGTCGCCCGGCCAATTAAATGCACGTTCAGGTTCGCGGCGCGCAGCGCATCACGCAGCCGGGTGGCAGCGACCTGCCATTCTTCGTCCAGTTTCTTATGATAAAGCAGAGAAACGATGGCCTGATTGCTGACGGTGCTCAGGTAATCAATCTGGAACAGCTTGTGTCGCAGAACTTTCTCATCCCTAACGCCATCCAGCACGGCTTTCATCAGCGCATTAATTAATTCACTGGCCGCCGGGAACGTATCGACGCGGATACGCTGCTTGGTTTCCTGATCGAAAATGATGTGATAGAGGTCATCGCCGTCATGCCAAATGCGGAATTCGGCGCGCATCCGGTAGTGGCTAACAGGCGAGCGGAACACCTCCGGAGCCGGGGCATTGTGTGGCGCCATCATACTTTGCAGGCGGACGACTTTCTCCGCCAGTTGGGCCTCGTACTGTTCTGTCGGCAGGTGTTCGGGGGTCATGATGCTTCCTGAAAGATAAAAATTACGCGGCGATTGTAGGGAATGCTCACAGGATGTCCAGCCCTTGATGGCCAGGGCGAGATGATTAGCAGTCTGGACATCTGCATGTTACTGAATGTAGCATCCTGTTTCCGGTCTTGTGAGTTAAAAGGGAATCCAGTGCAAATCTGGAGCTGACGCGCAGCGGTAAAGTAAGGCGAAATGAGAGCGTAAGCAGACACTGCCAACAGGTGGGAAGTCATCGTTTCATTGCCCCGATCCCATTCGGGGGCCTTCTAGCCCGAAGACCTGCCGGAGTACGTCGCAACGGATCCTCATCATCGCGAGCTACTGATGAGACCAGCGGCATCCTTCATATTTATTGGATGCTTTTTACAATGATAAAAAAAGCTTCGCTGCTGACGGCGCTCTCCGTCACAGCTTTTTCTGGCTGGGCGCAGGACAGCGGCTCAGACACGATGGTCGTTACCGCAAATCGTTTTCAACAACCTCTAAATACCGTTATGGCACCGGTCACCGTGGTGACGCGCGAGGATATCGATCGCTGGCAATCGACTTCCGTCACCGACGTGATGCGTCGTTTGCCCGGCGTGGATATTGCGCAGAACGGTGGCATGGGGCAAAGCTCTTCTTTATTTATTCGTGGGACTAACTCCAGCCATGTGCTGATTCTGGTCGATGGTGTTCGTCTTAATCAGGCGGGTGTCAGTGGTTCTTCCGATCTTAGCCAGTTCCCAGTGAGCCTGGTTCAGCGTATCGAATATATCCGCGGGCCACGCTCGGCGGTTTATGGCTCAGATGCGATTGGCGGCGTGGTCAACATTATTACCACCCGCGCGAAGGATGGGACGACGCTAAATGCCGGGGTTGGGTCCAACGGATACCAGAGCTACAACGCCAGTACGCAGCAGAAACTTGGGGATAATACCCGTGTGACGTTGGCCGGAGACTACACCTATACCAAAGGCTTCGACGTGGTGGCGGACGGGAATACGGGTGGACAGCCGCAGACGGACCGTGATGGCTTTATGAGTAAAACGCTATACGGTGCGCTGGAGCATAATTTCTCTGATGAGTGGAGTGCATTTGTCCGTGGCTACGGCTACGACAACCGTACGGCCTACGATAACTCTCCTTATATGGGCGTGCTAGTCGACACTCGCCAACTTTATAGCCAGACCTGGGATGCGGGCGTTCGCTTTAACAATGACATCTTCCATTCGCAGCTGACCTCGAGCTACAGCCACAGTAAAGACTATAACTACGATCCGAATCTGGGCCGCTATGACTCTACGGCGACGCTGGACGAGGTCAAACAGTACAACCTGCAGTGGGCGAACTCTGTGGATGTCGGCCACGGTAACATTGGCGCAGGCGTTGACTGGCAAAAGCAAAGCACCGAGCCGGGAACCAACTATGTGTCCAATGGTTACGATATCCGTAACACTGGTCTGTTTCTGACGGCATTACAACAGTTCGGTCAATTTACTTTTGAAGGCGCGGTGCGCGGCGACGATAACTCGCAGTTTGGCGATCATGGCACCTGGCAGAGCAGCGCTGCCTGGGAATTTATCGACGGCTATCGCTTCGTGGCGTCCTACGGAACGGCGTTTAAAGCGCCGAACCTGGGTCAGCTATACGGTTTCTATGGCAACGAAAATCTCGACCCAGAAGAGAGTAAGCAGTGGGAAGGGGCCTTCGAGGGCTTAACGGCGGGCGTGAACTGGCGTCTATCTGGCTATCGTAACGATGTCGATAATCTTATCGATTATGACTACAACCAGAACCAGTACTACAACGTGGGCAAAGCACGCATCAAAGGCATTGAGGCAACCGCGTCGTTCGACACCGGTCCGTTAGCCCACACCCTCAGCTATGATTATCTCGATGCCCGTAACGCGCAGACCAATGAGTTGCTGGCACGACGTGCCAAGCAGCAGGTGAAATATCAGCTGGACTGGCAGGTGTATGACTTTGACTGGTCAGTGACGTATCAATATCTGGGTACTCGCTATGATAAAAAGTTTGACCCAGTCACCTATGCATCTGAAAACGTGAAGATGGGCGGTGTGAGCGTGTGGGATCTCGCCGTTTCATATCCGGTCACCTCTCACCTGACAGTTCGTGGTAAAATCGCCAACCTGTTCGATAAAGACTACGAGACAGTTTATGGCTACGAAACTGCAGGACGGGAGTACAACTTGTCTGGCAGCTACACCTTCTGATCCACGTCCCACCGTCCTGGTGTTTGATTCCGGGGTCGGTGGGTTGTCGGTTTACGATGAGATTCGGCACCTGCTGCCGGATCTTCATTACATCTACGCTTTCGATAACGTCGCCTTTCCTTATGGGGAAAAGAGCGAAGACTTCATTGTGGACCGTGTGCTTGAAATCGTCACCGCTGTCCAGGCGCGTTATCCCCTTGCGCTGGCGGTGATCGCCTGCAACACCGCAAGTACCGTTTCACTCCCTGGTCTGCGTGAAAAGTTCGCGTTTCCCGTGGTGGGTGTGGTTCCGGCTATCAAACCGGCGGCACGCCTGACGGCAAACGGCGTGGTAGGGCTGCTGGCAACGCGCGGTACGGTAAAGCGTCCTTATACGCGTGAACTGATCGATCGCTTTGCCAATGAATGTCAGATTGAGATGCTGGGCTCGGCGGAGCTGGTGGTTCTGGCTGAAGCGAAGCTGCATGGCGAGCCAGTCCCACTGGACGAGCTGCGCCGCATCCTGCGTCCGTGGCTGAGAATGCCTGAGCCGCCAGATACCGTAGTGCTGGGATGTACGCACTTCCCTTTATTACAAGACGAACTGCTGGAAGTCCTGCCGGAAGGCACTCGATTGATTGATTCTGGTGCGGCAATTGCGCGACGTACCGCCTGGTTGCTCGAACATGAAGCCCCAGATGCAAAATCGTCAGAATCGAATATCGCCTTCTGTATGGCATTGACGCCGGAAACTGAACAACTTTTGCCCGTTTTGCAGCGTTATGGCTTCGAAAGGCTCGAAAAACTGGCTGTTTAGTAGTCATTTGAGTAAAAAAGAGACGGTTGAAAAGTTTTTTGCAAACAGGGCTTGTCAACGTCTCAGAACTCCCTATAATGCGCCTCCACTGACACGGAACAACGGCAAGCAAGCCGCCGGG